>JAGCPM010000201.1 GCA_017965685.1 Kiritimatiellia bacterium
CGCTCGCGAGCGACGGGAGCGAAAAATTCTGTGGCGGCGGGCAGCAGCTCGGCCGGATAATGCACAAGGGCAGGAAGATTGCCATAGACTGCGATTTCAACTGGTCGGACGGCGGTGCGCCCAATCCAGCGCCGTTCGTGATATCGTCCAAGGGCTATGCGGTGCTCAGGCATACGTTCGCTTCAGGCGAATACGATTTCACCCAGGCGGAGGTCGCCAAGCTTTCCCACGAAGAGGAGCGCTTCGACGCGTTCTACTTCTTCGGCGACATTCCCACGGTCGTGGACCGTTACACCGAGGCGACAGGGCGGCCCAACTTTCTGCCTATGTGGGCGCTCGAGCTGGGCGATGCGGGCGCGCGCAAAAAGACTCCGACCGCGGTTGACGGCATAGCCCGGAAATACCGCGAAGACGACATGCCTTGCGGGTGGCTGCTAGTGAACGACGGCTACGGTTGCGGCTACGAGACTCTCGCGCCGGTCGTAAGGCGGCTTGCGGAACTCGGAATACACACCGGACTCTGGACGGAAAGCGCCATCGACAGGATCGCATGGGAGGTCGGAACCGCCGGAACGCGCGTGCAGAAGCTCGATGTCGCCTGGACTTGCCAGGGCGGCGAGCGCTACAAGAACCAGTATCCGCTAAACTGCAACCGCTCCGCATACGACGGCATGACCAAAAACGCCGACGCAAGGGCGTTCATCTGGACCGTCCTCGGCTGGGCCGGAACCCAGCGCTACGGAATCTGCTGGGCGGGCGACGAATACGGCGGCTGGGACCTCATACGCTATATGATACCGGGTATCACGGGCAGCGCGCTTTCCGGCCAGGCGTACGCCACGACCGACATCGACGGAATCTTCGGCGGCTCGAACGAGACCTACTTGAGGGACCTGCAGTGGAAGTGCTGGACGACCGCGATGTACATCATGAACGACTGGAGCGACATGAACAAGAGCGCCTGGAGCTATCCCGAGCCGTACAAGAGCGAAATCAGGAAGGCGCTTCTCCACAAGATACGCATGACGCCCTACATCTACGCCTACATGAGAGGCGCCTACGATACCGGCGCCGCGATCGTGCGGCCGATGGTGTGGAACTATCCGCGCGATGGCGTCTGCCAGGGCGAGGAGACCCTTTACCAGTTCATGCTGGGCGACGACTTCATCGTCGCGCCCGTCTACACCGCCGAGAAGGTCAACAAGGGCTGGTGGCGCAAGGGCATATACCTTCCGGAAGGCGAATGGTACGACTACAACGACGGCAGGCGCGTCAAGGGCGGCAAGTGGCTCAAGAACTATCCGATCGGCCTCGACAGGATTCCCGTGCTCGTCCGCGCCGGCGCGATAGTGCCGATGTACGATGAAGGGCTGAGCACCTCCGATGTCTGCCGCGGCAAGGTGACGTTGGATATATGGCCCGACTATTCCGGGGAGCCGCACTCTTTCTCGTTTTACGAGGACGACGGCAGCACGCTGGCGTACAAGACTTGCGACGCCTGCGCGAGAAGGGAAATCTCGGCCGGCTACGCGAAAGGGGAAGGCGACGCCGGATCGCTCGTGATAGACATCGGCCCGGCCGAGGGCTGGTACGACGGCATGCCGGAGCGCCGCGTATTCGAGTTCGAGGTCCATACGCAGGCCAAGCCCGCGCAGGTTCTCGTCGATGGGCTTCTGGCCATGGAGGCGTGGAAGAACGCAAAGCAGGGCTGGACCTACGACGCGAACGACAGATACGGAACGCTGAAGATCCGCCTTATGCCCGTCGGCACCGACGAGACGAGGCGCGTCGAGATACGCTTCGCGGGTGAAACGCTCGCACTCGCCGACACGCCCTGCTATCCCGAGCCTTCGGCGGAGGAGGAAGAGGCTGAAACCGAAGCGCTCAAGGTCCTTGCCGTAGATCTGCTCACGGACAAGTCGATAGCCGATGGCGGCGACATTGTCGTCGCAGCCGGCCAGGACGTCCAGCAGAAGCCGGACGAGATATACCGCAGGATACGCGGACATGTGGCGACGCACAAGGACAACGACCCGAAGGCGCGCTTCACGTTCAGGATATTCGCGGGCAACCACGTAATCGGATCAAAGGAGATATTCGCGCGCGCCAACATGAAGGGCAACGACGTTCCCCAGCTCATCGAAGTCAACATACCCGCCGATTCGCAGTGGGTCCGGTACGAATTCAGGGCGGATGACGAAAGCGCCGAATCTAAGGCCGCGAAGGGCGTCTGGAAAAACATCGAGTACATTGCCGAATAAAGGGAGCGACGTATGAAAGACATTCTGACGATGCTGCTTACCATGCTGGGCGGGCTTGGAGTGTTCCTGCTCGGCATGAAGCATCTCTCGGAAGGTCTCCAGGCCACTGCCGGCGGCGGATTGCGCAAGTTCATGACCAATGCGACCGGCCACCGCATCTACGGCGTCGGCACGGGCATAGTGTCGACGATCATAGTTCAGTCCTCGAGCATCATCGCGGTCATGCTTGTCGGGTTCGTCTCGATGGCGCTCATGACGCTCCCGCAGGCGTTTTCCGTCCTCATCGGCGCGAACATCGGAACCACCGCCACGGTATGGATAATGGCGTTTGCGCCGAAGCCTCAGTTTCTGGGGCTTGGCGGAATCGCGATAGGCGGAGTGCTCTACTTCTTCCTGCGCAGCGAGAAGATGCGCAACGCCGGGCTTGCCATGATGGGGCTCGGGCTCGTCTTCCTCGGCCTTTACTTCATGGGCGACGCGATGGCCGGGCTCAAGCCGACGCCGGAGATGATCGCCTCGGGCGACGTAAGCCCGGCCGCGCAGAAGATACTTTCTTTCTTCGGCTCGCTCGACGCTTCTACCTTTCCCGGCGCGATAAAGGTGGCGTGTTGCGCGATGCTGCTCACTGCCGTGATCCAGAGTTCCGCCGCCACGATTCTCATAGCCATGACTCTCGCCACAACGGGGCTCATAACCTACGAGGTCGCCGTAGCGGTCCTCTTCGGTGCCAACGTCGGCACCACCGCGACCGGCTGGATTGCCGCAATCGGCGGCACGGCCGACGCCAAGCGAACCGCTCTTTCCCACACACTCTCGAACTTGATTGGCTCAATCGTCCTTATGCCGCTTTTCTACGTGTTTTTCGTGAAGCTCGGCGTGTGGCTCTTTCCGGATGTCGTCGCCGCGAACGCAGACGGGGTTCTCATGACTTCGCACATGAAGCCGATTGCGGTGACGGATACTGTGTTCGCGATATGCCGCGGTCTCGTATTCTTCCCGCTGGTGCGTCCATTTTCACGCTTTATCGAGCGCATCGTAAAGCAACCGGAAAACGAAAAGCCGCATCTTTCGAAACTCAGCGCGGATACTTTCGTCTCGCCGGTCATCGCATGCGACCAGGCTCTCGAAGAGGTGTACTTCATGAAAGAGAGCAACCTGGAACTTCTCGATTATGTCAAGAAGGTCGTTTCGGGAGAGGCGGACGAGAAGGACGAGGCGCACATCAAGCACCGCGAAGAGATACTCGACAACGTCCAGAGGGAAGTCACCGAATTTCTCGGCGGCATCATGTCCAAGCGCCTCGCGAAGGACGTGGCCGGCCGCGCGCAGAGGATACTGCGCTTCACGGACGAGCTGGAGTCGGTTTCGGACGAAATGGCGGCGATTGCCAAAGCCGTCAGGAGGCTCAGAAGAGCGAACCAGGAAATGTCCCCCGCATCGGTCCAGCTCATCCTTTCCGTGCACGAAAGGATACGCGCGTTCGTGGAGAGGGTGACGCCCTGGATACGCTCGCCCAGGCCCATAGTCAACATCGCCGAAGTCCAGGCAGAGTCGAAGGACATCCACGAATTCCTGCGCAACTGCCGCGCCTCGCAGCTCGGCCGTGTCGGGCCGGAAGATCCCGGCTCGTCCATACGGGTGCTCGCGGAACTCGACATAATCAACGCCTACGAGCGCGTCA
>JAGCPM010000202.1 GCA_017965685.1 Kiritimatiellia bacterium
CTGCGGGTGTATCTTGAGAGTCACCTCGGTGATTACGCCGAGCGTCCCTTCGCTGCCCAGAAAGAGCATCGTTAGGTCAGGTCCCGAGGCATGGCGCGGCACGGGGAGAGTGCGGATGATCTCGCCGGTCGGCGTCACGACCTCCAGAGACATCACCATGTCCTCTCTCTTGCCGTACTTCGTCGAGAGGACACCCGTGCCCCTGTGCGCCAGAAAGCCGCCTATCGTTGAGCACGAGATGGAGGCCGGAAGGTGCATCGTGGAGAGGCCCTCCTTGTTGCATGCCCATTCAAGGTGCTTGGTGATGATGCCCGTCTGCGCCGTCACCGTGTAGGCGGTCTTGTCGATGGCGATGACCTTGTTCATCCTCTTCATGTCGAGGATTATTCCGCCGTATATCGGGAGCGCCCCGCCCTGCGAGCCAGAGCCGCCGCCCCAAGGCACGACCGGTATCCTGTACTGGTTCGCGATCTTCATGACGCGCGAGACCTCTTCGGTCGTCGATGGATGCACCACGAAGTCTGGCTGCGGACATTTCCTGCCGCGATCGTGCCACATCTCAGGGATCCAGTAGTAGTCTATCGAGTGGCCGAACTTGTCGGCGAACTTCACATCGACATTGGCGTCGCCGACTGCGTCTGTCAGCTCAGTCCGGATCATCTCGAACATATAGCTGTCGTTCTTTATTTTCATGTTTGTTCCTTCCTTTGTTTGTAGATCGGGGCCAGAGCGTCGTGAATGCGACGGTAGCACGTGAACAGATGGTCGTATTCCGCAGCGACCGCGGGGGTCGGCTCGATGCGGCGCGAGATATTGAGGCATTTGGAGACGGCATCCTTCACATCCTTGAAGATGCCGATTCCTGTTCCCGCGAGAAGGCACGCGCCGAAGCTGGCGTCGCCCGGCTCAGGCACCGCCACCGTACGGTTGAACACGTTCGCCACTATCTCGCTCCAAATCTTCGAACGCGCTCCGCCGCCGATCAGGAATATGCGCTTCACCGGCAGATTCATCTCCTCAAGCGTGCGATAGCAGTCCTTGAGCGAAAATGCGACGCCCTCCATCACGGCGCGAGCGAAGTCGCCGCGCACCGACGATATTGAGATTCCAGTGAACGAAGCACGCAGGTTCGCGTCCCAGTAGGGGCACCGCTCGCCTTGAAGATACGGATGGAAGAAGACGCCGTTCGCGCCAACTGGCGATGCGCCCGCCTCGGAATCGATGAGCGCATAAACGTTCTTCTGGTCCCCGTTCCCTGTTCCCTGTTCCCTGAAAAAGGCGTCGCGCAGCCACCTCATGCAGTGCGCGGCGGCGTTCGTCGCCGAAACCGAGTACCACATGCCAGGAACGATGTGCGAATATGTGAGGGTCTTCGGATGAGGATGCGCAGCCGCCGTCATCGAGTTGACGTTGCCCGCCGTAGCAAGCTTTATTATGAGGTCGCCCGGCTCCACCGCGCCCGCACCGTAGTCCTCCACCGCACTATCCGACGAGCCGCACACGACCGGCGTCCCCTCTGGCAGTCCGGTGAACGCAGCCGCTTGCGCCGTGACACGCCCAGCGACGTCGGTGGGGGCTATGAGACGCGGCATCGCCGAAAGTCGAAGGCCCGACAAGGCAACCAGCTCTTCGTCCCAACCGCCCCTCTTTATGTTGTAAAACAGCGTGCCCTGCGCCTCTATACGGTCTGTCGCCGCTTCGCCAGTCAGAAGGTAGCGCACGTAGTCCTTTACGAAAAGCACATGCTCCGTCCTTGCGAGAACATAAGGCTCGTTGGCCTTGAGCCACATCATCTGCGGAAGAGTCCATGTCGGCGCCGGCATCTGGTAGCAGGTAGAGAATATCTTCTCGCCCCATCCGGCCTTCAGCATCTCGCATTCCGCCGTCGAGCGCTGATCGGTCCACATTATTGTGCGCCTGACAGGCTGGTAGTGCGCGTCAAGCAACACCGCGTTGTGCGTAGAGCCGTCGAGCGCGCAGGCGGCGACGGACTTGAGGTCCACGCCCTTCGCGGCCAGCTTGCCGAGCGACGTCTTGAGGGCGTTCCACCAGTCCTGCGGCTCCTGCTCGCTCCAGCCTGGATGGTCGTGGAAGGTCCCGAACTCGGTCGACGCCTCGCCCGCGAACGAACCATCCTCGCCGATTGCGGTTACCTTGCACCCGCCGGTGCCGTAGTCTATGCCAAGAAGAAGTTTCACGGATTCTTCACCCACGCATGTGCGGGATCCATGGACGATATGAGGCCGCGACCCTGCGAACCTGCCATTGTCCAGAGGTAGTACATCTGGTAGCCTGGCGCACCGACGAGCGGGTGGTATCCCTCGGCGATTGCGACCGTGTCGTAGCTCTGCACGCGGTATGCCTCGTTGAGCGAGCCGTCGGGCTTGTAGACGGACTGGAAGCCGAAGCCCTGCAGCGGGTTGAAGAGGTAGAAGTACGTCTCCTCCATGTCCAGCTCCGCTGGCGGATTGTTCACGTCGTGACGATGCGATGGATAGCCCGACCAGTTGCCGGAAGGGATCATTCCCTCGCCGATATAGAAGTGCTCGGAGTCGAACTTCTCGTCGAGAATGATCTCCGAAGTGCGCGTCCAGTTGTCGCGCCCAAGCGCGATATGGCGCGTGTCCTCCGGCTTGATGAGCGTCGGCTTCGCTGTGTCGCGAGTCGCCGGCGAGCCGTTGTAGGCGAGTTCGACGTCGCTGAGCGCCGCAATTGTATATTTGGTATGGCGCGGAAGATACAGGCAGTGGGGCTTTCCGGTGAAAGGCGACTTGCGCCCGTCCGCCACCTCAAAGGCCCATCCGTCGCCCTTGGCGGAAATGTTGCCGCCGATGAGCACGAACGCGACCTCAGTCTCGCCTGTGTCGCCTTCGTATGCAGAGCCGGACGCGAGCTTAAGCAGCCCAAACTTGGTGAGCTTCATGCCATACTCGCCAACGTCAAATATCTTGTTGTAGCCCTGCGCGGGCTTTAGCGCAATCTTCAGGTTCATTTTTCTCCTTGCTATTTCACCAGATACATCTCGATGTCCATATTGCGGCAGAAGGCCGTGAGTTCATCTACGCGGTCGCCATACATGAGCGCGTAGTGGTGTTCCCATCCGTTCTCCATCACCTCGCGACGCACGGCTTCGCAGCCTGCGTCGAACTTGAGGTTCAGCGGAGTGCCGCGCACGAAGAGGTCGGTGTCGATGCCGGTCGCGGGGCAGACGAGCATCCTGAAGCCGGTGCCGTCTCTCTTTTCGCCGAGCCGCGCGAGCGTGACGCGCCCGGGCTTGAGAGGAAACTCGCCCGTGCAGCCTTTTACGCCGCCGCCTTCGACCGTGGCCGAGCAATGCAGTTCTGGCTGATAGTCTTTCTTGCACAATCCGCATGGTGCCGCGCCGCAGTGCCACACGGTTCCGTGGTCGCCCTCGCAGACGATGAGGTCGCAAAAGAATGGCAACTCCCCGGAGAGTATCTGGCCGATGCGCATCATCACCGCGCCGTACACATCGCCCTCGCATGCGGTGAGGTAGCCGTGGTTGGTGAGGTGCCCGAGCGTGGAGCAGACCGCTATGCCGTAGAACTCGTTGAGGATGACCTCCGGCCAGCAGCGCATCGCGAATGTATCGACGAAGAACTTCTCCTTGAGCTTAATCACGGCGGCGATGAGACGCGCGGACTTCTCCTTCTGCTCGCTGCACGGCGCATCGGACGGCGGCGTCTTCAGATCCTCGTCAATGATCGCCATGCCTTTCGCGACCTCGTCGCTCGTGAGATTCTTGGCGACGGTGAAGAGTTCGTGCTCGGTTATGATCTTCACCTCCGGGCCAAGCGTGCGGCGGAGCATCATCTCATCCACGCAGCTCGTGAAGAAGCCCGGGACGCGTCCGCCGATGAGGCCGATGCGCATGCGGCCGAGCGCCTTCATCGCTTGAGCGACGCGGATTTGCTTCATGAGCTGGGTCTCGGCCGCCTTCGTCCCCGCCTGTGCATGGACGTAGAAGTAGGGAATGCCTAGGCGCCACATATGGTGGGCGTTCATGTTAGCCGCGCAGAACGAGTTGTTCTGCAATCGCCCGCCCTTCGGGTCGGGCTCGGGCTGCGACCAAAGAAGAATCGGCACCTTGAGGCGCTGCGCGAACATCGGCGGCACCACGCCAAGCGAGAACGTGAGGAAATGCGCGACTATGAGATCGGGGCGGTCCTTCTCCCAC
>JAGCPM010000203.1 GCA_017965685.1 Kiritimatiellia bacterium
CAGTGCTTGCAACTCTGACTTCCCGTGCTTGCAACGCTGAGAAGGTCACTCCAGAACTCGAAGCTCTGGAGTAAGCAACTTTCTACGCTGGTGCGCACCACCAGACATTTTGGTGCGCACCAAAAGTTGTTCTGCTGCGCACCAAAGCATGCTCCACTGCGCAACAAAACTTTTTTCGCTGCGCAGCAGCCTGTTTCATAAGGCGAATCCGCCAGAACGGAACATTCAAGCGGGGACTTTTTTTTCATCGCCAGACTATCGGCGGAAGTTGTCAACAATGGGTCATACGGCATCAGCGAGGCGGATGTAGGAAATGGTGAAGTCGTGAGCTGAGCGAGAAGCTTTGAGCGGTTTTTCTTTAAATCAATCTCCCAAAACCGGCTGAAGATTTGATATAATACGCAGTATGAAACTATGTAACCTTTCGCCATCTGGCGTGTAGACAGGTCGAAAAGGATTTGAAAACAGCATCAAACGAAGGAGCAAAACCATGATAGACGCAGTAAGCAACCAGTTCAGCAAGTTCGTCGCCTTTGCGCAGGAGCGTATGGCCGCCGGCGAGCGCAAGGCCATCGCGACCAAGGGCGATGTGGCGGTGGGCGGCGGCACGCCGCTCGAAGAGCGCACTATCACGCTGACGGACAATGGAGACAAAGTCGGCAAGCTCAGACGCGATCAGGACCTCAAGGACGCCAATGATGCAGTGCGCTCGCTCTTTAAGAAGACGATCATCGACATGTTCGGCGGCGAGAGCAACATCCCCGACAGCGTCAAGAAGGAGATGCTCCTCAAAGACTACGGCAAGGGCAAGCCCTTGACCGCGCGCCGCATCATGTATGTAAAGAATGCGATCGACGCCCTCAATCGCACCAACTGCTTCTCCGACGCGAACGATCCGCAAGGCGCACGCGCGGCCAAGGCCGAGGAACGCGGCTACAAGCGCACGGATTTCGGCAAGCTCAACACCGCCACGAACCTTTACGCCGCCGCGAAGGGCTGTTCGCTCGAACAGGCGTTCAACGAAGTCGTCACCAGAGGCAGCATCGCCAACCGCGTGATGGACATGGGGGCGCTCTACATGAAGGATGCGGCGTCCTTCCGCCGCGGAGTGGAAAAGCTGGAGCAGTTCGCCGCCGCGGATGCGAGGAACAAGGAACTCGCCCGCAGCAACGGTTCGGCGGATTCCACGCGCAATCTGAGCGAAATCGCCAACAACCTTTCCAACAAGTACAGGCATCTGCTCGATGACGCCGGCAAGATGCTGGCCGCCGCGAAACCGCCGTCCGGATGCAAGAATCTGCTCGACGAGCTGCGCAGGAAATTCAATCTCATCGCGGACATCTTCGCGAGCCTTGCCAAACAGCTCGAGAACGGAACCCTGACCGACCGCAAGGCCATATACGACAACCTTTTCTATATGAGCGATGTCTATGACTTAACGAACATGCTCAAGACGGTGCACGACAGGATTGTCGCCGAAGCTCCCGGCAACAAGGCGCTCGAGGCGTTCGAGGCTGTGCTCACCCCTGTCATCAAGGGCGCCATCGCAGGACAGGAAGAGCTCAAGGACGAATACAAAGCGGCGCTAGTGGACGACTTCCTGCCGGTCGCGACCGAAAAGCTCAATACGGCGGTGGCCACGGCCAAGGCGAACGGCAAACGGCCGAACTCCCGCAGAAGATATTCGACAACCTGCGCGACCATCTGAACGGAAGCCCGTTCGTCCACATGCAGAACCTTGACGAGTTTTGCAACGATCTTGCCACGAACGGCGATGCGAAGTATCGCTTCAGCGCAGACCAGAAGAAAGAGCTCGACGGCCTTTTCAAGAGCGTCCTCGGCGATGGCCCAAAGACCGGAAAAGCCCTCGCGCGCTTCATCAGCGAGTTCGAGATCGCGTTCTTCTCCGAGCCCATGCTCAATCCGAACAATCTCAAGAATCTGACGATGCCGCGCCCCGATTTCATTGTCGCGCACTTCAAGGCCAACCCGGAATTCATCAAGGCGCTGGAGTTGGGCTTCAAGCTCGATACGGAAGATGCGGCCGAAGCCGTCAAGTCCAGAATCAAAGAAGTCATGGACGCGGATATCGAGAAGGCGCGCAAGATAACCAACCCGAACGAATTGACCGGTTTCGCGTCTGGGGTGATGCCGCAGGCGATCCGCGAATACAATCCCGGCTATGTGACATTCAACGGCGAGAATATTCCTGCGGTTCCTGAGGGGTCTAAGTTCAAGAACTTCATGGCCGACAGCCTCGAGCGCCGCGGATTCGTGGCGTTCCTCGAAACGAAGTTTGACGACAACCACAAGAAGATGCGTCAGGTCGTCTCTTACGCTTGCGGCATGGCGCTGGGCTTTGGCGGGGCAATCGACGGAATCCCCAGCAACAGCGAAGACAAGAATATTCTGCTGGGTCTGCCGCGCATGGATGCCACGGTTAAGGGCACTTCAGTGAGCGCCCATCGCGACCACAGGGACACCTGCGATATCAAGATCGCCGAAAACGGAGATGTCACGATCTCCTGCACGCGCTACATCCACAACCAGATCAACCAGATAATGGGCGAGAACGGGTTCTTCGGGCCTAAGCATATCGGCAAAGACTTGCCGGATATCGCGTGCACCAAGGTTGTCGCCACGATGACGCTCAAGGCGGCATCCGACGCCGAACTCGGCAACGCCATGCCAGAATTCACGATTGACACCATCCAGCAGGAACCGGTGTAATCCCAAACGTGAAAGGCGCGATACAATGAGCGGACTAAATTCAATTTCGGGACTCAACAAGGTCAGCGTCGATTTTCGCCCAGAAATCAAGGTCGTCGCCGATACGGAAGAGAAGAAGGGTGGCGTGGAAGTCGTGAAATCCGAGGTTCCGCGGCTCCGTCAGGACAGCGGCGTCGCCAGAAGCGTGATGCAGCAGCTTGACGTGCTGCTCGTCAATGCCGCCAAGCGCTCCGCCACGGCGAACGTCGCGAAGAAGACGGAGAATTTCTGGCAAAGCCTGCAGCTCGCCGGCGCTATAACACAAGAGACTGCGTCGGAGTTGGATACGCTCGCCAAGGCGGCGACGAAGACGCTTGCGGCTCTTGACAAGTACAGCGGTGCCGAACTAGCCGGTGCGTTGTGCGACAAGGGCGAGAAGGCTGGCTACGGATTCAGCACGAACTCGAAGGGCGTCATGACGGCCGTCGCATCGGACGTCAAGGCGGCAATCGACGCCCAAACGGCACTTTCCGACAAGCTCTTCAAGCTGACGAACTTCCTTTACGCCAACGACAATCTAGACGAAAACCAGCTTAACACCATTACCGAACTCCAGCTCCAGTGCGACCGCCGCGCGACGGAGATAAACTCCATCGTGTGCAGGATGCACGTTCTGGCGGCGGACGGCGGCGTGAACGGCGGCAAAGGCGAGAATGCCGATCCAGGCGTCAAGGAAATGTTGAGCTCTACGTTTATGGAGCTGATGCCGCGCGAGGCGCTTATGATGCACGGCACAGCCGACTCGCTCGAGCTGATGCGCAAGCACTTCGGCGACAAGATGGGCAAGCTCGCCGAACGGCTCGACTCCTTCGCTTCGGACTACAACCATGATCTTACGGCGGATGACGTCATCAAGCTCCAGACCGACATGGCGACGATGAAGGCAGCTGTCGCGGACGTAGCGAAGAACGGAATCCGTTTCAAGGCGGACGACGGCACCGGCAGCGAGACGGAGGTCAAGGTCGAGGTTGACAAGTCGATCCTCAAGGAGATGGAGAGCGTTCTTGCAGATGTCGAAGCGAAGCTCGCGACCGTCAGGCAGCAGTGCGCAAAGAACGTTCGCACCGCATTCCTTGAAGGCGTGCGA
>JAGCPM010000016.1 GCA_017965685.1 Kiritimatiellia bacterium
AGGAGTTTTAGTCCGGCCGCGATGAACGGCCAGGGCAGCGCCATGCCCACACCGACGGCGAACGGCAGGAGCGTCGCGGCCTTGTGCCCTGAAGAGACAAGATCCGCCGTCAGCGTCAACACCGCTATCAGGAGAGGCGCCACGCATGCACCCGCCAGAATCGCGCTCGCCGCGCCCATCACGAACGCGAAAAGCGATGGCGCAAGCGCGCTCTTCTTCGCGGCGAACGATCCGCGCAAGCGCGAGAAGTCTATGAAGAACACCCCCATCAGGGAAAGTGCCAGAGCAAAAAAAACCACCGCGACCGCAAGATTGAACCAGGGACTGGACTGCAACTCGCCGAAGACGAACGACCCTGCGGCGGCGAGGAGCCCCATCGTGCCGTATGCCGCCGCCATTCCCAGACCGTACAACAGCCCTCTGGCGGTGGATTTGCCGATTATCATCAGGTTCACGGGAACCATCGGCAGTACGCACGGCGACAGGTTCATCGCGAGTCCAGCCAACACGGCCAGAACAAACACCCACAGCGAAAGACCGGATGGCGCGGCCGACACGCCTTCTTCTCCGCGCAGGAATGAAAGGAACTCCGTCGGCTTCACATAGCCCATCAGTATGCGCGGCGCATCGGAGGAAAGCAGATCCCTCGCATCTGACGCGTTCAATCCGTTTTCGTCGTCTACCATCACGCAAAGACCGTCTTCGGTGCATTCGTACTTTACGCCATTGATGATCTGTATCTCGCCGAGAGAGGCGAGCGGCGCGAAAGAAAGCATTGCAAAAAACAGCGCGTTTTTCATTTGAGACCCCTTAGATACAATACAACCTCGTCGAGAAAATCCTCGGGCGTCGAGGCTCCGCCCGTGACGCCGAGGCGCCTTATTCCGGAAAAATCGATTCTTCTCACTTCATCCATCGTCCCAGCCCTGAACGCCTTGACCCTGGCGACTTCGCAAAGACGGTTCGTGTTGGAACTCCTTGCGCTGCCGAGGACGAGAATAGCGTCGCCGTCAAAGGCCTTGACGGCATCCTGCCGCTCCTTCGTGGCATGGCAGACTTCGGCGGTCGTATTGACATTGAACCGCTCCTTCAGCCTAGCGACCATCGCGGCGACTTCATCGGAGTTCATCGTAGTTTGGCTGACGACGGCTATGGATTCCACGCCTCTCGAGGCAAGCTCTTCTGCAATCGCGTCGAGCGTATCAGCGGTTGCGGTACGCACCTTGCCGGCGGGAGCCTCGCCCACGATGCCCTTTACCTCGGCATGGTCAGCGTGTCCGATTACGACGATTTCAAGTCCCCTTTCCGCGAAATCCCTCACGGCCTTGTGGACTTTCGCCACGAACGGGCATGTCGCGTCTATCACGTCCAGATTCCTTCGCGCCGCCTCGCTTCTGACTGCGGGGCTCGTGCCGTGCGCGGAGAAAAGCACCGTCGCTCCATCCGGCACTTCGTCAAGCGTTTCCACGAAAACGAATCCGCGCGCCACAAGTCTTTCGGCGACGATTTCGTTGTGCACGAGCTCGTGCAGTCCGTAGATTTTCCTGCCCTTTACGGCAAAGGCCTTCTTCAGCGCGGCAACCACACCCGCGCAGAAGCCGTGCGGTGAAAGTATCTCAACATTCATCACTCTTGGCCTCGTCCCAAAGCGCGTCCATCTCGGCGAGGGTCATTTCCTTCAAATTTCGTCCCGCCGCCTTCGCTCCCGCCTCGACCGCGCGGAAACGCCGCGAGAACTTGGAGGTCGTTAGTTCCAGCGCGCTCTCGGAATCCACACCGAGATGCCTCGCGAGGTTTGCAACCGCGAATATGAGGTCGCCGAGTTCCCTCTTCTGGCGATCCTTGTCGCCGGAAGATATCTCCTTCTCCAGCTCCGCCATTTCCTCCGCGATCTTCTCCTTCGGGCCGTTGGCGTCCGGCCAGTCGAAGCCGACCCTCGCCGCCTTCTCCTGAGTCCTCTGCGCCTTCAGTAGCGCCGGCAGCGTCGCTGGCACGCCGTCCAGGGCACTGTGGCGCTTTTCCTTTTTGTGCTCGAGCTGCTTTATCTGCTCCCAGTTTCTGAGGACCGTCGCGGGATCGTCGGCCTTCACGTTGCCGAAGACGTGCGGATGGCGGTGGACAAGCTTGTCGCTTATCGCGTTCGCGACGTCGTCGAATGTGAAGTCGCCATTCTGCTCTGCCATGACGCACTGGAACATGACTTGCAGCAAAACGTCGCCCAGCTCCTCAATATGGTTGGCCTTGTCAGCGGGGTTGTCCATCGCGGCGAGGAGTTCGTACGTCTCCTCCAGCACGCAGGGCTTCAGGGATTCGAGAGTCTGGACCCTATCCCAAGGACAACCCGTCTGCGGATCGCGCAGGCGGGTCATTATCGAGTGGAGCCGTTCTATTCCGGTCATGCTCAGGCCTTGAGTATTTGGATTACCCTCTTGGCGAGCTTTTCGTCCACCTTGTCGGCCGCATCGTCGGCGCCGGAAAAATCCTGATAGGCCACATGGCGGTTTATGACCGCTACCGCGCCCATTCCGGCGAGGAGCGCGCTCTTCACGCCGAGTCCGGAGCCTGTGACGACCTCGGTGGCGGTATGGCGCAGGTGGCAGCGCGCAGCGGCGCGCCTCCATGCGTCCCACTTTAGCGCGCCGTAGGTCTGCGAAGATTCCTGGTAGAGTTCCACGTTCTCGCCGATCACGCCCGCGAAGGCGTCCTTGACGGCGGAAAGTGTCGCACGCGTCGAGATCACGACTTTCACGCCCTTGCCGGCGAGAGTCGCGACGAACTTCTTGAAGCCGTCGTTCACCGCGCCGGGGACGGCGGCATTGAGAGCCTTGACGAAACGCTCGGAGAGGTCCTTCGCGGCCTTCTGGGGCGTCTTTTTCGTCTTGACGTGAGAATAGTACCCTGTCAGCGCGCCAAGGTAGTTGCCGCCCGCGAGGAAGTGAGCCTCGGCCTTCTCGTCGAAGGGTATCTCGCCTTCCGCCATAAGCTTCTTCGCCGTTTCGAAGAGTATCTCCGCGCCATTGAGAACGGCAAAGTCGAACTCGACTATGACGCCCCTGACGGGCTGGGTCTCCTTGATATCAGTCATGGTGTTCCGCTCCTTGTGTCAATCGGATATTTCACTTGGCGACGCGCTTCTTGCGCGGATAAGGCTGGCCAATTTCGTCGAGAAGCTTCCTGAAACTGCCGCGCCTGACGGTGAAAGGCTTGCCGCCCTTTATGCGCGAGAACTCGCAGGCGCGAATCTTGCCGCCCTGGTCCTCGTCCGGCCCCACAACGCCGCTCACGCCTTCGAGCGCGCACTGGACGGCGACTTTTGCGCAGCTCTCGATGAGCGTGCGATCCTTCTTGTTCGGTGCGGCCGCGCGGGCAAAATAGCCCGACTTGAACACCTGAACCTTCTCAGCGCCGAGCATCTCTCCGAAGCGCTTAGCGATATACTGCCCGACGTTCACCTTGTCAAGACGCGGATGACCGAACGCGTCCACCGGCACCTCCTCGCCCTTTTTGCGCATTTCCTTGAGGATCTCCTTCACGCATGCGCCTTCGGAGACGAAAATGTTCACACTGTCGTTCTTGTCCATCACCGTCTTTAGGCGCCGGCCTTCCGCCTCGAAGTTCATTACCGCCTCGGGAATGTACACTGCGTGCACGTCCTGCCGCTCCTTGGTGAGGCCGAACTCCGGAAGGAACTTCGTCCTTGCCAGCATTTTGCGGTAGTACTGCGCGGTCTTGTAGGTGAGCCAGCCGCAGTTGCGGCCCATTACCTCGTGAACCGTGAGCGCGCGGGGGTTCGCGCTGTTTTCCTTCACCACGTTCACAAAGAACTTCGCGCCTTCCTCGGCCGCCGTCCACGCGCCGAGGGACTGGCGTATCGGATACACGTCGTTGTCGATCGTCTTGGGCAGGCCCACGACGATGAGGGGATAGTCGTTCTGCGCGAGATAATTCGCAAGGTCCGCCGCCGTCGTGTTCGTGTCGTCGCCGCCTATCGTGTGGAGGACGTCCACGCCGTCTTTGACAAGCTGGTCGGCGGCTACCTTGAGGGGATCCTCGCCTTCCTTGACAAGGCCGCGCTTCACGCAGTCATTGACGTTGGTAAGTTTGACGCGGCTGTTGCCGATCGGGCTGCCGCCATGCTTCGTCAGCACGAGCGCTTTCTTCCTTACCTCGTCGGTGACGGGAATGGACTCGCCCTTCAAAAGCCCCATATAGCCGTTTATGTAACCGATCATCTCGACCTGCGGAGCCTTCTTGGTGTATTCCGCTATCAGATATCCTATCGAGCTCGACAGGCAGGGCGCGAGCCCGCCTGCGGTGAGGAATGCGACTTTCTTTACTTCTTTTGCCATTTCGATTGCTTCTTTCTTCGTTTTGGGTTTTAGATCATTTTCACGACGTTCGCCGTCTCTATCGCGGATTGCATTGCGGCGAAGCCCCTGTTGCCCTGCTTCGTTCCGCAACGTTCCACCGCCTGCTCGAGCGTCTCAGCGGCGACAATTCCGTCAGCCACGGGAACGCCCGTCTCCAGCGAAATCTCGGCGAATGCCCTCGCGGTCGTCTGCGTTATGAGCCCTGCATGCGCCGTCGCGCCCTGCACCACGGCGCCAAGAGCCACTACTGCGTCATACTTGCCGCTCACGGCGAGCTTCTTAGCAACGACCGGAATCTCGTACGCTCCAGGAACACGGACGAGTGTGAGAGAATCCTCCACTCCCCCAAGACGCGAGAAAGCGTCCGTAGCGCCCTTCACGAGTTGCTCTACCAGAAAACTGTTGAAACGGCTGGCAACCATCGCCACGCGAAGCCCCTCCGCCACCAGATTTGCGTTTATTTCTTTCATGTCGTGTTTGTCTCTATGTCGGCTTTTTTGCCAATTTGTTGGTGTAGTATATCAAATTTCCCCCGCACCTTGCAAGCGGAAAGAGGCAGCGGGCGTATGCTACAGGAAAAGTCCGGTCAGAATCCGCTTGAGAAGAAACGTCCCGGCAGAGATGAATATGACGCTTACCACCCCCGTCTTCTTCGTCCAACACAGAAGGAACGCCATTGCAACGACCGCGCACGAGAACAGGTCTAACGCGCCGCCATCCAATGCCGCAGTCTTCAGGAACGACCACGCCGCGGAAGCCATCATCACCGCCGTGAACGGCTTTATGATCGCCATCGCCCTTTTCACAAACTTGTTTTTGCCGTGCCTTTCCAGCAGGATGAGCAGCGCGGTGAGTATCAAAAACCCGGGCAGCAGCAGGCAGGCCGTAGTCGCCAGAGCTCCGCAAGTCCCGAACAGTCTGTAGCCGAAGAATGTCGCGGCGTTGAGTCCTATCGGTCCTGGCGTCGCCTGCGTGAGCGCCATAAGGTTTGCGAATTCCTCGGGCGGCAACTGGAGCCTCGCCGCCGAAGGGCCGACAAAGTCGTGGATGTAGAGCGGCACGAGCACGTATCCGCCGCCAAATGCGACAAGCCCGTATTTGAGGAATACCAGCGCCGCTAGAATGTCGGAGCGACGCTTCCCTGCCCATTCCTTCACGTCGCGTGCCATTCCCGCCCACAACTTTAGGGTCATCGCGGCGATTATTCCGGCGAGCGACGCCCTAAGCCCCTTGAACACGGCCCCGAGATAGGCGTTATCGACCGGAAGATTGTCATATCCCA
>JAGCPM010000204.1 GCA_017965685.1 Kiritimatiellia bacterium
TAGTCCAGACCGAGGTCGCGGAAAGATTGGCGGCCAAGGAAGGGTCGAAAACGAGGTCTTTGGCGGGAGTCTGGGCGCAGCTCGACTATGACGTTGCAATGGCGCGCAAGGTCTCGCAAGGGTGCTTCTGGCCGAGGCCGGAGGTTGGGTCGAGCGTTGTTGTGCTGACGCGGCATGATAGAAATGTTGCTGTTTCCGAGGAAGAACGTGCGTTTTTCCGTAGATTGACGAAACGCGCGTTCGAGCACAGAAGAAAGCAACTTGGCAGCATATTCAGAGATTTGATACACTCTACGGCAAGGGCCGAAGAACTTTCGGTTCAAAACTGGCTTGAAATAACGAAAGGACTAGTAAATGAAAACACCTGAAGAGTTCCTGGAGGGTCATGGATTCACGCTTGCGGGCGACATCGACAAGCAGTCGCTTATCGCCGCATTCGTGGATGAAATGGAGGCGGGACTGAAGGGCGAAAAATCGTCCCTGCTTATGGTTCCGACGTTCGTCGGCACGAACGGCAAGGTCAAGGAAGGTGACAAGGCTGTCGTCCTTGACGCGGGCGGGACGAATTTCAGGGGCGCGATAGTATCTATCCCGCCGCACATCGAGGAGCGCCAGAACCAGTCGATGCCCGGAATCAAGGGGCGTGTCGGCAAGGAAGAGTTCTACAATGCGTTCGCCGCCGAGGTGAAGCGTCTGGAAGGCAAGGCCACGGTGCCGAAGATAGGATGGTGCTTCTCGTATCCTGCGGAGGCGACGCCCGCTCTGGACGCGAAGCTTTTGAGGTGGACCAAGGGCGTGGACGCGCCGGAGATCGTGGGCGACAAGGTCGGCGAGGAGCTTCTAAAGCGGCTCGGCGGCGGAGAGATTGCGATTGTGAACGACACCGTTGCGACGCTGCTCGCGGCGAAGGCGATGGAAGGCGACAGGAGGTATTCCTCGTACATCGGCTTCATTCTCGGGACCGGCACGAATGCGGCGTACGTCGAGAAGAACAGGAACATAGCCAAGCTTTCCGGCCTTGATCCAGACGGTTCGATGATCATCAACGCCGAGTCCGGCGCGTTCGACAAGATGGCGACGAGCGATTTCGACAAGGCGCTCGACGAGAAGACGAACAACAAGGGTCAGCAGATATTCGAGAAGCTCATAAGCGGCGCGTATCTCGGCACCATAGGCCTTGAGATATACAAGGCGGCGGCTAAGGAGGGCCTTTTCGGCGCGAAGACCGCTTCCGCGATCGCCGGGCTCGGCGCGCTTGAGACGATGGATTTCGACAACTTCACCGCGAAGTTCAAGAAGGAAGGACGCGACAACGTTCTCGACTCGATATTCGCCAATGCCGACGATGCGAGGATGGCGAGGCGGCTGGGGCTGCCGGTCTTCGAGAGGGCGGCGATGCTCACGGCGATACATCTGGCGGCGTTCGCTATAAAGTCCGGCGAAGGTCTGAGCGCGGACGAGCCGATAGCCATAAACGCGGACGGCTCGACATACTACAAGACGAGGGCCATAGCATTCGGCGATACGGTCAAGGCTGCACTCGACGACATGCTCGTGATGCGCAGGAACGTACACTACGAAATCGTTCCGCAGGTGGACGATGCGCCCATGGTCGGCGCCGCGATTGCCGCGATGATGAAGTGAGCGACAGAAAGCGTGACGCGATGAAATCCCGTTTCCCGTTTTTCGCTTACGGTTTTCCGCTTCTCTTCGCGGCCGCGCTCTTTGCGCAGTTGGCGAAGGCGGTGGAAATGGACGGCATAGCGGCCACGGTCGGCAACGAGACCATTCTCAGAAGCGACGTGTTCGGCGAGATGCGCCGGGCCGGAGCGGGCGAGGACGGATACGCTAGGACGCTATCTCGGCTGATCGACCGAAAGCTCATCCTCAAGGCTGCGGCGGAGTCGAAGATGACGCTGCAGGAGTGGGTCGTCGAAAACAGGATACGCGAGATAATCGACACCTCGTTCGACGGCGACAGGAACAAGCTCATAACCCTGCTCGGACAGCAGAAGGTGCCCTATCCGGAATGGCGCAAGCGGATACGCGACGACATGATCGTGGGCGCGATGCGGTGGAACATGATCGACAAGTACTGCGTTGCCTCGCCAGCCATGATGAAGGCCGAATTCGCCGCACATCCCGCGCGCTATGCCCTCGACGCAAAGACCACGGTCGCGGTCATACTTTTAAAGCCCTCGGACGTGCAGTTCAAAGAAGCCATATCCGAAGAGCTCAAGACGGGCGACTTCGGCGAGGCCGCCAGACGCTATTCGTCGGATACCCGCGCCGCGGACGGTGGGGTTTGGAAAGACGTGGATGCCAACGAGGTGTTCCGCCCAGAAATCGCGGACGCGATCGCACAGCTCGCTCCGGGAGAGCTTTCTGGATGGATTGATCTGGACGGCTGGAGCTTCCTCGTCAAGAAGATTGGCGATTCGGTGGCAAAGAACCGCACGTTCGCCGAAGCATACGACGACATCGAGGCGAACGTCAAGGAAGAACTCGCGAAGAAGGCTTATACGGAGTGGATGGATCGCCTTCGTTCGGAAACGTACATAAAGGTGTGGTGACGCGATGGAAGAGAATGTCAGCGGGCAGGGGAAGATAAGTTTCGAACCGCCAAGAGGAATGCGGGACTTCTATCCCGCCGACATGGCGTGGCGTTCGCGCGTGTTCGACGCGTTCCGTGCGGCGGGCGAGGCTGCCGGCTTCGAGCAGTATGACGCGTGCGTCGTGGAGAACTACGAGCTCCTCGCGCGCAAGGCAGGCGAAGAGGTCGGCGAGCAGCTCTACCACTTCTACGACAAATCCGAGCGCCACATAGCGCTCAGGGCCGAGATGACGCCCACCCTCGCGCGCATGGTCGCGCAGAGGCAGAAGGAACGTTCGATGCCGCTTAAGTGGACCACGATTGCGCAGTGCTTCAGGTACGAGCGCATGACGAAGGACCGCAAGAGGGAGCATTACCAGTGGAATCTCGACATCATCGGCGAGGATGGAATTCTCGCCGAGGTCGAGGTGCTTTCCGCCGCATGCGATGCGCTCAGCAGGATGGGGCTTTCGGACGGCGACTACAAGGTGCGGGTTTCCTCGCGCAAGTTCCTGGGCGAGCTTCTCGAACGCTCTGGAATCGCGCCGGATAGACACGCGCAGGTGTTCCTCGCGCTAGACAAGCGCGGCAAGATGCCCGACCAGGAAATCGCGGCGATGCTCAGGGAAGGCGGCCTTTCCGAGAGCGAGATCGCGGCAACCTTCGCGATAATGGAAACGAAAGATTTCTCCGCGTCGCCGGAACTCACGGAACTCTTCCGCCTCGCGGAAGTCGCGGGAATCGCGGACCGCCTCGTCTTCGACATAGGAGTTATCAGAGGACTTAGCTACTACACCGGCATCGTCTTCGAGTGCTTCGACACGAAAGGCGAGTTTAGGGCGATATTCGGCGGAGGCAGGTACGACACCCTGCTGACGACGATAGGCGGCGAACCCACGAGCGCCGTAGGGCTGGGTTTCGGGGACGTGGTCGTGACTGAACTCCTCAAGGCGCGGCTCGGCGAAGACGCCGCCAGCGAGCCGAGGGGGATCGCGGTGGGCTTTATGACGGAAGGCGAGCGCGATGCGGCCCTGAGACTTGCTACCGCGCTGCGCGCGAAGGGCTCGAGCGTGGATCTTTCGCTTAGGCCGCAGAAGCCGAAGAAGTTCTTCTCCCACGCCGAAAAAACGCGCGCCGCAAAGGCGGTGTTCCTCGGACCGGACGACCTGGCCGCAGGCAAGGCGAGAATGAAAGACATGCTGTCGCGCACGGAGGAGGAAATCTCCCTGTGAGGAAGCGGCCCTCCGTCATTCTGGCCTCGCTCTTCATTTCCGCGCAGCTTTTCGCGGCGCCGAAGTTCGGCGTGTCGCAGGCTATTTTGAAGCTGCTGAACTCCAGGGCCGCCGGAAGTCCGCGCGATTTCGAGGAAGACGCGGAGATCGTCGCCAAAGACGCGGCGGAAGGCAAGAGCGTCCAGCAGTTCGTGCTGGCCGTCGTCTCCCGCGACGCGAACGTTCCGGAGGTCGCCAGGCTCGACGATGCGACACGCAAAAGGTATTTCGACCAGTCGCGCGACAAGATAAAGGAGATGGCAGAGAAGGGCAATGCGATGTCGCTTTATCTTCTCTCGCTGGAGACGAACGATCCTGCGCTGTTGAAACGCGCGGCGGAGGCGGGGAACGTCCAGGCCATGAACGCGTGGGGGACTTATGCGATGGAGCAGGCTTTCAACAGCGGCACCATGCTTCAGGAAGACGTGGAAAGAATGGTCGGCAAAAGCTACGGGTACTTCAAGGCGGCGGCCGACCGCGGCGATGCGAACGGCCTGTACAACGTCGGGATGTGCCATCTTTGCGGCTGGGGAGTCGCGGAGAACAAGGAAAAGGCCTTCGAACATTTCAAGGCGGCGGCGATGCTCGGTCACGCCGGAGCGATAAACAACATTGGCGGATTCTACCGCGACGGGATGGTCGTGGAGCAGGATTTCGCCATCGCGACAAAGTGGTTCAGGAAAAGCGCCAACCTCGGCAATCCCTACGGGCAGCTCAACTACGGCTTCGCTCTGCAGCGCGGCGAAGGGGTGGAACAGGACGACAAGAAGGCGTTCGCTATGTATCGGGCGGCCGCTGAAGGCGGCAGCGAGGAGGCCAAGAACGCTGTCGGAATGTGCTACTACAATGGCACGGGCGTCAAAAAGGACGAACACGAGGCGGTAAAGTGGTTCACGGCCGCAGCCAAGGACGGAGTAGCCGCGGCGATGGAAAATCTCTCGGAGTGCTATGATACCGGAGCGGGCGGACTCGAACGGGATCCGACACAGGCGATGGTTTGGAAGATACGCGCAAGGGCCGCGAACGGAGACAAGAACGCGGCGACATGGCTCGCGCAGAACGGATACACTCCCAGATGAGACTGATGATGATAGGCGATGTGGTCGGCTCGCCCGGCCGCAGGATCCTGGCGCGCGAAATGCCGCGCCTAAGGAAGGAGCGCGGACTGGACGCGATAGTCGTCAACGCCGAGAATTGCGCCGGGGGTAGCGGCATCACCGCCGCACTCGCGCAGGAGATCCTTGCCGCCGGAGCGGACGCGATCACTCTCGGCGACCATACGTGGGGCCAGAAGGAGTTCGCATCGCAAATCGACAGGCTCGACCGCATAGTAAGACCGGCGAATTTCCCGGACGAATGTCCCGGCAAGGGATGGCGGATAGTCGTGAAGCCGACGTGGAGTTTCGCCATCTTGAATCTCCAGGGCCGGATATTCATGAATCCCTGTGAATGCCCGTTCGCCGCGCTCGACAGGGCGCTTGCCGAAATGCCGAAGAACCTACCGGTTTTCGTCGACTTACATCTAATATTTTTCATCAGATTTTTTCAAAATTTTCTAAATATTTTTTGTAATCTCAAAAAAGCTGATTAGTATTCAGATGTGTGTGAGCATCAATTATCATTTTCCTTTTTTATTGTGTAAATTTTATGGTGTGTATTATAATTAACATTGGCTGAAAATCAATCTAACAATAATTATTGACTTTTAGTATAAAAATGATATAATAAAATATGAAAGTGAGAAATAAAGTTGAACATTAAATTTACAATGAATATGAAAGATCAGGATTTAAAAGCTCTTTTCGAGGAATACAATTCGTTGCCAAAGTCTCCACAACGATCTGTACTTGGAAGGAGAATTCGAGCTGAGAAGAAGAGGCTCGTTGATGAGTGCAATTACGTGGATATTATTTATATCCTACGCTTTTTGGAAGACTATGAGAAGGATAGACTCTTTATGGATTTGTTTGAGAATTGTCCATCATCATCGCTGTTCGTATTGGCTTTTGCTGGTTCAAAAATGAATAGCTATTCTCGTGCAAATGATATAGAAAAATTAAGGCATAAGTATGATGAGGAAGCTCTCAAAAGAGATGTTGTATCTACGTTTGATTCTATGCTTTGTAGTTTTATTTCATCACATGGATCAAAGGAAGATCTTGTTTACGTTAAGCAGCTTACTGATGGAGCAACGTGGCTTAAGAGTCACGAGAGATCTGCTCAAGGTCTTCTCTGAAAAAATCTATAGGAACTGGAAATTTCTCTTTCAGTTCCTTTTTTTGTAATAAAAAACAGACCTAATTATAGGTCTGCTTTATGTTATAGTACCAGATTATTTTACTAAATTATATGTATCTTGTGCAATCATTAATTCTTCATTTGTAGGAATAACGTATACAGGAATTTTTGAATCATCTGCAGAAATTTCTCTGAATTCTCCTCTGAAATCATTTTTCGCATCATCGATTTTTACTCCAAGTGAAGCGATTTTTTCGCAGATTTCTTTACGTGTAGTTTTGCTATTTTCTCCAACTCATGCAGTCATTACTATTACATCAGCTCAGTTAAGCATATTATTGTACATAGCGATGTAATTTGCAATTTTTTGAACGTACATATTTTGAGTTAGTCTAGCTCTTTCGTTTCCTTCTTTAATAGCA
>JAGCPM010000205.1 GCA_017965685.1 Kiritimatiellia bacterium
CACGGCAAGCTCACCGACGATCGGCTTCGCCTCATCCGCCGTGAACTCCGTTACGCCGAACCCGAGAAGCCGCAGGTTAAGCTCCTGAAGCGTCCGGGCAGTCGCGTCGATGTAACGCGACATCTGGTCCGCGCGAAAAAGGACGTCGCCCGCAGTCTCGTAATTGACCGACGACGCGTCGACGCGGTGCAGCATGCGGCGCAGTTCCGCCGCGAGCGAACGCTGCATGTCGAGGAGATTGCCCGTTTCGTCGCCTCCACCTGGCGCAAGGTCGTGCACACGGCGCTCGGCGAGCCATTCCACGAACGCCGCCGCATCGTCGCAGATCCTGTAGCGAAACTTCGTGCGGCGGTTGTCGCGGTAACCGCGAAGACGCTCCTTCTCAATGCGCTCGGTGACGAGTCCCCAGTCCTTCAGCTGGCGGACGTCGCTCTTGAACGCTGATGCGGCGAACGGATCCGCGTCCTCGCCGCAGACCTTCAGCTGCACATCCTCGTGCAGCGGCTCTGGCTCGTGATCCTCTCGGAACGTGGCAAGCGCGCGCAGAATCGCGACGTATTCGACGGCGCGTTCGCTCGCAAGCATATTGCCGAGTGTACTGGCGCGTTTGGAAAGCCAGTCGCGCGTTTCATCTACGAGCGGAGACGATATCGATTGGACCGTCGTTCCACCGACGACCGCATTAGCGAACAAATCGCCTTCTGCGCCGCATTGACCACGTTTCACCGCGCCGCCCCCTTCTTTAATGCCTGGAGAATCGCACTAAACGACTCCTGCTCGATCCAACGGCCACGCGACAGCATTCGCCGAATGTCATCAGCAAAGCGGAAATTCTGCCATTGCGGGTTTGCAAGAAACGC
Organism: Kiritimatiellia bacterium; assembly: GCA_017965685.1. Classification (GTDB taxonomy): domain Bacteria; phylum Verrucomicrobiota; class Kiritimatiellia; order RFP12; family UBA1067; genus UBA1067. The sequence continues at coordinate 861 of JAGCPM010000205.1, forward strand.
CAAGGAACGCTTTGACTGGTCGGCTGTCAACTCACGCCCCCTGTCTGGCGCAGCACACTCAAGAATTGCTGACGCGACAACCCGTTTTAGGGGTATACATTTACCGACCTCGGATGCAATTCTGAATCCATCAAGGTCCGCATCTCCTTCGTGGATGCATTGCGAGCCTGTCTCGCCGATCTTATGGAGAAACATCTTCACCGCAAGGCAAGGATAGCCCGCCGTGTACACGCAGGCATCGCCCTTGCGCACCATGTTCGCAAACGGCGCGGCGTTCTCGCTAGTCGTCACGCAGCGCGTCTTTCCAGCCCATTTCACTTCCTCGATTTCCAACACCGTCTCAAGCGGAAGCTGCGTTGCCATTCTGTTGACATAGTAACGACACGGATAGTCCAACACCTCGCCATTCCGCATTACCAGATGAAGAGGTGCTGAAAACGTGACGCTGCTCGTATAAGGATTGTCAACTATCAAGGCTCCTTCCAATGCACGCCTTTCGTCATCTGATGGCACATCGGCAAATGTCGCGCATATTATGACGAGCTGCCGCCGCAAGGCTCCGTTCCGCAGTCTCTTGCTGTCGTTGAACCAATCAGACCCAAGCTGTGAAAGTGTCGTAACCAGTCCGCACTCCAGGCTGTCGAATCTTTTGACAAAAGAGCGAAATAGGCGAATCCAGTCCTTTTTGTTCTCCGGCTTTGAGAGAAAGATCATCACCTCTTCGTTGGACGCCAACTTCTCGAGGAATGTCGAGTGTTCCGGTTCCAGCAGCTTCAGGCGCGCAAAAACATCCTCGTCGTCGCACGTGGCGTCCTTTCCCTTGACGAGCCTGAAATAGCCAAGCGCGTCGCACCACAGCGCAGGATCGCGTAGAGATGAATGTATCGGGAGACAGAAGCGTCCGTCAGCCGTACGCCGTCCGACCGTTCCGAAGAGATGCTCAAGTTCGCGCTGTGCGTCGTAGTCGAGTCCCTTCGCCGAAAACGTCTCCGGCAGTTTCACGCCGCGCGCGACTTTCGACGCGAGCTTCTTCAGCACATCGCCGACTGCCGGCGCCTTCTCCACCGCCGAGGCAATTGCTTCCTTACTCAATATCTTGCCGTTCATTTCGTTTCCTCCTTGACGACCATGCCGACTTCAGGCGCGGCGCCACCAAGAAGATCGCCCTGCGTGGCGACATTGCGCCACTCCACTGGATGGAGATGGACGTCGAGGTTCTCGTCCTTGACCACGATTAGCGAGACGGAATGCCTGATCTCGCGCTTCACGCCGTCCTGGTCTGGCGACGAGACGAAGAGTTGACGCCCAAGGTCGTCCGCAAACGCCAAGAGCTGATCGCGCCGCGCCGCGTCGATTCCGTAGAACGCCTCGTCGAAAAGGATTGGCGCGGACTTCGGCTGGTCCGCTTCGTTTCCGCCATGGTACAGGAACTCCGCAACGGTGAGAATCAACAGGTAATTCGGCACGGCCTGCTCGCCGCCCGAACCCAGGCTCTTCACCTTGCGGTCAATCACGCGCCCCTCCTCGTTCTCCGTCACGACCTTGAGCTCGAAGCGGAACCACTTGCGGTAGTCGAACACGTCCGGCACGGCATCGACTTCGGAGTTGAGGATTTCGTCGCGGTGCTGCGAGAGGTAGTCCCGCAGCTCGTCCTTCTCCGCCCCGCCGTCGAGCGCGTACCCCTTGCGGACGAGCTCCACGAACGCCTCGTATTCGGGAACCGGCGTGATGGAGAAGGCGTAGCGGTTCGACCCGAAGCGCCGCCCGGCGAGCTTCCGCTGGATGCGCTTGGCAAGTTCGTCGATGCGCGCCCAGTCCAGATAGAGGCGGCGCATCACCTCGCCCATAAAGATGCGCTCGAAGACCTCCCGGCTC
>JAGCPM010000206.1 GCA_017965685.1 Kiritimatiellia bacterium
CGGTTCGATACCGTCGCGTAAAGAATTTCGATATCCTTCCAAGATGGATTGTAGTTGAACTTCAGTTCGGAGTACTTCTTCTTGCCGTCATAGGAAAGTATAAACTCGGTCACGGTGTTGGTGATTGTCCATTCCGTCGGCGAGGCGATATGAAGATCGGTCTTGTCGTCCAGCACCCTTATGTTCGCACCGTTCATGAAGTCCTTTGCGAAGACCGGTCTTTCGCGCTCGGCGGCCTCCATGGCCTTGAGAGACTCTCTTGTCTTCTGGTATTCCTCCGGCGAGAACTCGACCGCATTGACGGCCACGAGCCTCTTCACCGTCATAGTGTCGCCTTCGCGGACGAACGAGCGGCGGTATTCAAGTCCGCCTTCAATGGCGACATCTTCAGGCAGTTTGATTGTTTGGCCCGCCTCGCCGTTCAGCCGCACGGTTAGAGTCTCGTCCACCATCGCCGTGGAACTGAGGACGAGAGGATACTTCCGCCTTTCGAGCGAAGTCTTGCCTTCCAGCATCCAGTTGGCAGACCCGAAACACTTGGATACCAGCGGCGCGGCAAACTCGCACCTCGCAGAGACCTCGAGATTAGTGTCGGGCATGTTTGCGACGAGCTTGACCTCAAGCGGAACGGTGGTATCCTGCAGATTTTCGGGGATGATTTCGATATCGAGAAGCTCCGCTCCCGGCGCGAGCATACCGAGCTGGCGCTCGAAAAACTTCCTGCGGGCATCCTTCTTGTACCTGAGAAGAGTCTGACGGTACATGTTGTCGTTTATACCCGAGAAAACCAGCCTGCTTTCGACAAGCATCGCGCCGTCCTTGCCCATCGAGGCCTCGCTTTTCACCGTCACCGAATTGGCGCGCGCGTCCGGCACCGGCGAAATGAGCAAAGTCTCGCCCTCCGGCTTGGCGACGAGAAACGACTTGTCGCTCAAGTAGGCCGGCATCAGGTCGCGGCTCGACTCGTCGGTCGGATCGAGGAGAATGTATCCTCCTTCGTCCTTCTCGACCGCCGCGATGGCATGGTTGAAATATGGCATCGGAACTTCAGGATCCATCTTCTCTCCGGCATGGATGAGGACGGGATACGCGTTGAAGCCGGCAATCCTCAGCATCGCCACGAGGAGCGCCGTCTTGTCGCGGCATACGCCATACCTGTTCGCGAAGGTTATGTCCACGTCGTGCGGCGCGTAGCCGGGCGATTCCGCCTCCATGGTAAGGCCCATGTAGCGGACCTCTTGCGCGACCCACTTGTAGATCGCCGCCATGTCGCGCCCTATTTCCCACACCTTGTTTGATATAGCCTCGTTCGTCTTTTCGAGATGCGGCAGGCTCAGCTCCCAGTACCAGCGCGAAATCTCGCGCCAGTCTTCGGCGGTCGAGGTCCTTACGCTCTGCACTTGCGTGTAGAGGGTCGGCATATTTGGTTCGGGGAAAACCTGGTTGACGTTCTCCGCAATCCATTCATGGACGACCCTGCCGTCTGGAAGAGTTTCCACGCTCTCCTTGACGTTGCCGAGCGGATTTCTTATAGCGATTTTCTTGAGCGGCCTTTCGGCGGGCGAAGTCATGCGCACGCGCTGGCGAAGTATCGGGCTTTCCCACTCCATCACAGCTATGTCCGCGAAAAGGTCCTTGACGCGCGAGCTGAAATTCTCGCGCCGCGTCTTGTAGCGTATCGTGTCGCCGACCTTCACGCCGGGAATCGCGCAGACCAGTTTCTTGCGCATCGGGTCGTAGATGTTCTCGGACTCGGACGAATTATCAACCGCAATCTTGGTGTTCGCCGCCACGTCTATCTCGCGAGTCTTTCCGTCCTCACCGGTAATCGACACGCAAAGGACCTCCGCTTTGCCGTACCTTTCGCTGTAGACAAGTTCGATTTCGCTTTCGTCCCTACGGCCCTTTTCGGTGAGCACTTTCACCACGTTTTCCGAAACGGTCGAATACGTTCCGTCCGGATTGTAGGCGATATCCTCGAATCCGTCCACGAGCACGCAATCGGCGTCGGGAAACCTTTCCGGCGTGATATCGTCGCCTGCCGTTGCCGCCATGACAGCCATGAAAGCCGCCAATCCCCACCATGTTTTCGTCATCATTTTCTTCCTCCCTTCGTTTTCTAGAATATCGGTCCAAGCGCCGATGCGACCGAGTTGTCCATATCGTAGTACTTGTACTCGCCAAGCCTGCCGCCTATGCGCAGATTGGGCAGCTTCGCCGCCTCTTCGCGGTAGCGGGCGAGAAGCGCGAGCGATTCTTCCGTCTCCACTGGATAGTACGGCTCGTCGCCTTCCTTCCACTGCGCGGAATACTCGCGCATTATCACTGTCCTCGCCTCGTCCATCACGGCCTTGCGCTCGGGATGGTAGTGCTTGAACTCGTGGATGCGCGTGTAGGGGATGGAGGCTTCGGTGTAGTTCACCACGCTCGTCCCCTGGAAATCCCTGACAGCGAGTTCCTCGCGCTCGAAGCGGAGCGTCCTCCACGGAAGAGATCCGAACTTGAAGCCGAAGAGCTCGTCAATGGGACCTGAATAGAACACTGGAACATCCGGCAGCACGTCCGCGCCCGCCTTGAAGACGCCGTTATCGAGCCTGAACGCCGTTGAACACCGCACCTCGATGTTCGGATGGTCGAGAAGATTCGCGAAAAGGGAATTGTAGCCGTCGGAGGGTATGCCCTGCCAGTAGTCGTTGAAATAGTTGATGTCGTAGTTCGAGCGTACAGGCACACGCTTTATTATCGAGGGGTCGATTTCCTCCGGCGGTCTGCCCCACTGCTTGGAGGTGTAGCCCCTGAAGAACGCGTCAAATATCGCCGAAGAGTGCTTTTCGTCCGACATGAAATCCGCGACCTCGCTGGGAGAAAGCTCCACGCCGAAGAATTTGTTTATCAAAGCCAGACCCAAAGGAAGGAAGTAGGTCTTTCCTCCGAATCTCGCGAGCACCTTGTGCTGATAGCCGTTGAACGACACGAACCTGTTCACGAATTTCCAGACGTCCGGAAGATGCGTGTGGAAGATGTGCGAGCCGTAAACGTGTATTTCTATCCCGCCGGAATCCTCGCACCTCACGTTGCCGCCGACTGCATCTCGGCGCTCCACGACAAGAACCTTGCGGCCTTCATCGGCGAGTCGCCTCGCGACAGTCGAACCCCAGATTCCGGCTCCTGCGACAACTGCGTCTATCGTCATACAACAACCCTTTCCGCCCTCGTTCCGAGGGAACATATTATGTCGTAGGCGTGAGTGCCTTTCAGAGCGGCC
>JAGCPM010000207.1 GCA_017965685.1 Kiritimatiellia bacterium
AAGCCGGGGCGGATGATGAGCGGCCAGGTGCCGATTTCGCGCGCAATCGACTGCGCCTCGGCGAGCGAATGCGCGCTTCCCGACTTCGGGACTTCAAGACCGAGTTCAGACATGGCCGCCTTGAAGAGGTTGCGGTCCTCGGCGCGCGCAATAGCCTCCGCCCTCGCGCCGATCATCTCCACGCCGCACTCCGCAAGGACGCCGCACTCCGCAAGACCAGTCGCGATGTTGAGCGCCGTCTGCCCGCCGAGAGTAGGGAGCAACGCGTCGGGTTTCTCTTTGCGTATAATCGCAGCGACAGATTCTACCGTAAGCGGCTCTATGTACGTCGCCTCGGCCATTTCGGGGTCGGTCATCACAGTCGCTGGATTGGAGTTGACAAGCACCACCTCGTATCCCTCGCGCCGCAGCGCCTTCACCGCCTGGCAGCCAGAGTAGTCGAACTCGCATCCCTGGCCGATCACAATAGGACCCGACCCGATTACCAGAATCTTCTTCAAATCAGTGCGCTTCATATAGCAAACGGATTAGCACACCCCGTGCCAATCCGTCAAAGCATAGCGAAGCACCCGTTTCCTTACATCTTCTGTAATTACGTCTTCAATCCTTATTCCACAGGTGTAAACCTCGCCGCGCAGTTTCCCTTATTGACTGCATAGCCAGCCTTTGCGGCAAGGGAGCGGTCGTCGTCGAAGTCCGCGCCAGGAGTGGTGAGGAGAGGTCCGGCTATACCGGCGGACATGCCTACATAGATGCACTTGGCGGCAGTTTCGTCCGACATATCACGGCGTCCGCCCGCGAAGCGGAGCGGCGTGTAAGGATTGACGAGCCGAAGCAGCGCGACGGAATCTATGACACGCTCGGGATCAAGTATGCCGCTATTGCCTAGAGGAGTTCCCTCTATCGGATGAAGGACGTTCACGGGAATAGAATCTGGCGCGATTTCCTTGAGCGCTAACGCGAACTCGACGAGCTGTTCGTCCGTCTCGCCCATCCCGATGATGCCACCGCAACATATCTGGAAACCGAGTTTCTTTGCTGCGCGGAGAGTAGAGAGTTTATCGGCGACGGTATGGGTGGTGCAAAGTTCAGGGAAGAGCGAGGGCGCGGCCTCAATATTGCAATGGACGCGCTGAAGTCCCGCCGCCTTCAACTTCACGAGATCGTCTTCCGAGAGCAGTCCAAGCGATGCGCAAAGGCCAATCTTTGTCGCCTTGCGCATCTCGCGAAGCGCCTCGCAGACATTATCGACATCATCATGCAAAAGGCAGCGTCCCGAAGTGACGATGCCGATTCTGTCCGCACCGTTCGCCTCGGCCTCTTTCGCCGCCTTTACGCACGCCTCGGTGCCGACCCATCCATAGGTCTCGCAGCCGGTCTTCCAGTGCGCGGACTGTGCGCACCACTTGCAGTTCTCGGTGCAGCGTCCCGAACGGGCGTTTATGATGGAGCAGAAGTCGAACCGCTTCTCGACGCACCGCTCTGTGACCTCGTGAGCCCGCTCGCGCAGTTCCTCGCGTCTCTCCGGCTTCAGCAGCGCAAGCGCCTCATCGCGTCCAATTCCGTCGTATCGAGTCATCTCTTCCCCCAATGCGGCGAATCGCCGCGCTTGTTCCACAGAATCGTCTCGCCGATGGCGGAGATGCGTTTCTCAAGGCAGCCGCGGCAAAGCGATGAATTTTCGTCAAGGCACGGTTTGCCTGCGTAGAGCTGGTAGTTGGCGCGGTAGCGCGTTTCCGTCACATTCGGCATTATCACGTTCGCTCCGGCAAGGAGTCCTTTTTCGCGCCCTTCCGGGTCGAGAGCCTGGAGCGCTGTAGCGGCGGCGATGTTGACGTCATGCAGGTAGAGCCTCGTCGCAGCAATCATACGAAGTCCGAGTTCCAATCTGGATTTGCGTATCTCCGGCGTCCATTCGGCGTCCTTCCCGAGCGGCGTATCCGGATGCGGGATGTATGGCCCCATGCCTATCATATCCAGGTCTTCGGCCGCAAAAAACGCGATATCGGCGGCAAGGTCATCCATCGTCTGCCCCGGCAAACCCGACATGACGCCGCTGCCAACCTGGTAGCCGCAACGCCGGAGCGAGCGCAGACACTCGAGCCGCCTTTCCCACGAATGGTCCGCCGGATGAAGCTTCGCGTACAGTTCCGGATTCGAGGTTTCGATCCTGAGGAGATAGCGGTGCGCTCCCGCCTCGCGCCAGCGTCGATACGTTTCTTCGCTCTGCTCGCCGAGACTTATCGTGACGCCGAAACCGTCGCCGCCGAAGGCGTGTATCCGTTTCAGCACATCCTCCACGAACGCGACATTCGCTTCGCCCGTCAGTTCGCCCGATTGCAAAACAAGACTGCCGTATCCCTGCTCGCGCGCCCATTTGGCTTCGCGGACGATTTCGTCGGCATCCATCCGGTAGCGATGGACATTTGCGTTGGACTTTCTTATCCCGCAGTAGCGGCAGTCTTTCTCGCAGATGTTCCCGAACTCTATGAGCCCCCTGAACGACACTAATTTTCCGATTTCGCGGCATTTGACGGCGTATGCGGCGGAAAAGAGCGCGTCTGCATCGGGCCATGTCAGCACTTCGACAAGCTCTTCATGCGTCAGCGCACGCGGTCTCTTGGCCACTATATCCAGCAACGATTTCATTTGTCAGCAGACATTCAGTTCAGGATGCCATGTGAAGGCGGTGATGTTGCGCCAGCGGACGGTGGTCGGCGCACCGTTGAAAGAGGATAGGACCTCCACCTCCGGCGAAATGGCGGTGATGGCCGGGGCGCGGATGAAGGTCATCGGCACGTCCGGTTTGCCGTGTAACGTGCCAATAGTGTTGAAGCTGCCGAGCTGGCGTCCGTAGGCGTTGCGGCGCACAGTGACTGGAAGCGAACCGAACCATGTCGCCGAATCGTTCTCTATCTTTTGCGCCAGAAGAATCAATCCCGCGCAGACGGCAAATACGCGAAGTCCTCTGTCTATACGCTCCTTAAGCGGCACGAAAAGTCCGAGATCTTTCAGCAACTTGCCCTGCACGGTAGATTCGCCGCCTGGCAGCGCCAAGAGGTCCATGCCATGCTCCAGATCGACAAGCTGTCTGATTTCAAAGATGTCAGCACCCTGCGAGCGCCAGTATGCCTCCATCTCGGCAAACGCGCCTTGAACTGCCAATACGCCCACTGTCACTTTCCGCGCTCTTCCATGATAGTTTCGATTTCGTCAGCGTTTATGCCAACCATAGCGGGTCCAAGATTTTCGGAGAGCCTCGCCAGCAGTTTTGCGTCCTGCCAATTCGTCACGGCCTGGACGATTGCCGCCGCGCGCTTCGCCGGGTCGCCGCTCTTGAAGATACCGCTGCCCACGAACAC
>JAGCPM010000208.1 GCA_017965685.1 Kiritimatiellia bacterium
GGACGCGTGGGCATTCTTGCGGAGGATGGCACGGCGGTATCGTCTGTCGGTACGGATTTTGCGCGGCAGATGAAGGTTTTTGATTTCCGCAACGGGCTTGTCGATTGGCGCAGGGTGTGGTATGAGGGAACCGTCAGGAACATAAGCGAAATGAAGGGCGTGACGGTGCTTTCTCTTCACCGGCCGTCAGAGACCGTCCACGTACGCGTCCCGGGAACTTCCGCGGAATGGGGGTCCCTTGCTGGGAAAATGGTGCGCGCCACTGGATGCGTGTTCCCGGTAGGCGGCGAGAACGGGACCACGCTTGGGCGATGTATCGAGGTTTCGGACGCGGACGATGTCGAGCTTCTCGTAAAGGACTGGACTTCGCTTGCCGTGTGGTGCGGTACCCCGGTGTTGTCGGTCGCGTTTTTCGCCGTTTTTGTGGCGTGGGTGCGTTCGCGGCGCGAAATGTTGCGGATGGCGGCGGTGATGGCTGAGCGCAACAGGATGGCGCGCGATCTTCACGACACCATCGAGCAGCACCTCGCTACCGTACGGCTTCTCATTGGCGGAATAGCGAACTTGAAAGACCTTGACTCGCGCGTGCGCGAACCGTTGCGCCATGCCGCCGAGGTGCTCGCGAACGCAAAGATTGAGGTGCGGGAGGCGGTAATGGATTTGCGGAGTGACGAATCGCTGGCGAAATCGCCTTCCGATGCCCTTAAAGAGCTGGCCGCCTCCGTGACAGCCGCAGGAGCTGTCAAGGTAAGGACTGCTCTGCGCGGGCTGCCGGATTCCCTGCCGCAGGACCGCTACCAGGATCTTCTTCTCATCGCACGCGAGGCCATAACGAACGCCATAAAACACGGCAAGGCAAAGAATATCGTCATCGTTTCCGATCCTGGATGGACGTTGATGGTCCTCAACGATGGCGCGAAGTTTGATGTTACGAGATCGCCAGGTCCGGAAACCGGACATTACGGACTTTCCGGCATGATGGAACGAGCCAAACGATGCAGGCTGGAGTTGTCGTTTGTGGACCAGGGCCGCTGGTGCGGGATAAAGTTGACGAGTTGATGCTTTGGCCCCGGGTGGCGCAATTGGTGTCGCCAGAAGGCGTCCCTTGACGCTGGAAGGGGCGATTTGATATACTCTCGCCCATGAATTTCGATAAAGAAGACGTATTCCAGATCGGCGAGACGTTCAGGGGCTACCGTATAGAGCGGCTTCTCGGCAACGGCGCATTAGGGGCGGTGTATCTTGTGAAAAACGAGGCCGATTCTAATCGGTATGCCTTGAAAGTCCTTTTTCCGCAGGTTGCACTGGAAAATGGCAGTTATGTGAAAAGGTTCATCAGGGAGGCGAAGATAGCGACAGAGATAAGGCACCCGAATCTCGTCACCGTGTACGAGTGCGATTTCGACGAGGCGAGGGGTCTCTACTATCTTGTGATGGACTTTGTGAACGGCGGTGACCTAAGGCAGGCGATAGCGTTCGCCGGCAGATTTGCGCCCGACAGGGCCGTCGAGGTGATTCTTCAAGTAGCAAGCGCGCTTGAGGAGGCCCACAAGTACAAGGTAGTCCACCGAGACATCAAGCCTGAGAACATAATGATACAGCCGGATGGTCTTGTGAAGCTTGTGGATCTTGGAATTGCAAAGGCCGGCGACATGAAGGACTCGCTCAACACCACGACCGAGACAGTGTTCGGTACTCCGGCCTATGTCGCGCCTGAGCAGGCTCTCGATGCCAGCAAGGTCGATACTCGCGCCGACATATATTCTCTCGGGGTAGTCCTTTTCGAGATGATTGCAGGCAAGCCTCCGTTCAGCGGCGAAAATGCGCCGCAGATACTGGCACAGTCTCTTTCATGCGATCCCTTCCCAGATATCAGGGATTTCAACAAGGATGTCCCTCCGATGCTGGCGGTGCTCATTCGCCGGATGTGCGTGAAGGAGAAATCTCGCAGAATCGCCAACCCCACCGCGCTGATAAAGGAGTTTGAGCGGCTAGGATACAGACTGGAGAGACCGAAATCCGCAGTAGATGGATTCCGCCCCGATGCAGATGTTGCACCGACACTCATGTCGGTAAAGGATGTGCTGGAGCGACTCCCCTCCGGACAGAACGATACACTGTCTTTCGAGACGGAGGACGTGGAGATTCGCCAGTTTGTGGCCGGATTGAAACGTAAACGGCTCGCGAAGCGCATCATGGCGGCTATAGCCGCTGTCGCCGTGGCGTTTCTGGCGGCGTGGCTGGTGATGGCAATAATGAGGTGAAATCATGACGGAAGAAACCAAGAAAGAGTATTTCGAACTGTTGGGGTTTGAGTCTGTCGGGGCCGATCCGGCGAAGTTGAAGGACTGCGCTGATTGCGCGATGTGGTGGAAAAGATGGTTGCAGGCGGCCGGATTCGAGGTCGAGCTCGCAATGCCGCCGATCAAGGATGGCAAGGCCGCGCCGCCGATAGTCCTCGCCGAGCGAAAGGGTACCGAAGGAACATCAAGGATGCTTGTGTACGGCCATTACGACGTGCAGCCCGCCAAAGTGGAGGACGGTTGGCACACCCCGCCTTTCGAGCCTGTCGTGAAGAATGGCCGCGTGTATTGCAGGGGCGCGAACGACGACAAGGGCCAGTCTTTTGCGTTCCTTTGCGGCGTAAAGGCGGCGCTCGAGAACATGCCTGAAGGAAACGCGCCGACCGTGAAGGTCGTTCTCGAGGGCCAGGAAGAGTCCGGCAGCGCGGCGTTGATGGCTATGGCGCCGGAATTGAGAAAGAGGCTTGCGGCAGACGCGATGTTCGTGTGCGACACTTCGGCAGCCGCCGGCTTGCAACCTGCCATAGTGGCCGGGCTAAGAGGCGTGAGCCATTTTACGCTACGGCTTAAAGGTCCGAACCGCGATCTCCACTCTGGCGAGTATGGCGGAATCGCGCCGAATCCCGCGCAGGCTATGGCGGAGCTGGTCGCTTCGTTGCACACTCCAGACGGTTCGATCGCAGTGGAAGGGTTCCTTGACGGAATTGAGAAACCGACGGAAGAGGAACTGCGCCTCGCTAACGAGGGCGCTGCGGACGAAAAGGCGTACGAGGCCGACATCGGCTGCAAGCCTTGTGGCGGCGAGAAGGGCAAGCCAATTGTAGAACGCAACTCGTTCGAGCCGACTATCGAGGTGAACGGAATACATTCCGGCTACGGCGGTGATGGCTCTAAGACGATTATCCCGGCGGAGGCGATAGCCAAGATTTCGATGAGGCTTGTCGCGGGGCAGAGCCCTGCAAAGGTGTTCGCGGACGTGAAGCGGCATCTCGAGGCTCACGTTCCAGATGGAATTTCACTGACTGTCGAAGGCGCGGCGGAAGGCGCTGGCGCGTTGAAACTGTCAGTCTCGTCGCCGCTTTTCAGACTAGCCGAGTCTTTGTTGCGCGAGATGGATCCAAGGGGTGCGGTGTACCAGTGGGATGGCGCGTCAATACCTGTCATCAGTGTGCTGAAAGACGTTTCTGGGGCGACACCGCTCATTGTGGGTTGGGGGCAGGCAGAGGATAAGATACACTCCCCCGACGAAAGCTACTCCTTTGCGCAGTTCGAAAAGGCTGAGGAGTGGGGACGCCTTGTGACGGAAAACATGATATAGACTGCCTGCTTGCCGTCTTTTTGCCATGGTTTCAAAAAGCGCAATGAGGATATATGTCGATATAGATGATGTGCTTTGCGAAACGGCGCGGAGTCTTTGCTGCATCGCCGCGCGCGAGTTCGGCAGACGGGTTACATATTCCGGCATTCGTGATTTTGATCTGCAGAAAGTGTTTTCACTGTCCGATGCCGAAATGGAGTGCTTCCGCGTCCTTTCGCATCTTCCCGCGGAACTTGCGTCGTTCGAGGTTACGCCATATGCTGTCGAAGGCGTCAGGGCGCTCCTTGCCAAGGGTTGCGAAGTCGATCTCGTCACCGGCCGCCCTGCATCGTCTCATTCGGGGACTGAAGCTTGGTTGAAGACCGCGAAACTCGACGACCTATCCGTCTTGTACGTGGACAAGTATGATCGGGCGGACATTTTCAGGTCTGATCCCGGCGATCCTCCGACCCTCGCGATGGCCGATCTGGAGGCGCGAGGCTACGATTATGCCATAGACGACTCTCCGTTAGCACTTGCAAAACTGGCTGGTTGGGGAAGGACTAAGGTTCTGGTGTTTGATCGCCCTTGGAATGCGGATTCGATTCTTGCCCCGAATATGGCCCGGGTTCGAGGCTGGACGGATATTCTCGATTGCATTTTCCGGGAAGAATGAGCGTGATCGATGGCGCATGCGGCGGCAAAGATTTTTGGGGGCGGGTGTTGCGTTATGTGGCGGCATTTTGATATACTACACAACATGAATACTGAAAAGAAGAACCGCGATGGCGGTTACGTATGCGTAGTCTGCATCAAGCAGGTTCCTGACACCAAGAAGGTGACAGGCGAGGCGATGAAGGCCGACGGCACAATCAATCGCGCCGCTCTGCCGGCGATATTCAATCCAGAGGACCGCAATGCCCTCGAGGCGGCACTGTCCGTAAAGGAGGCGTACGGCGGCAAGGTCGTTGCGATCGCGATGGGGCTGCCGGCGGCGTGCGCGATTCTTCGTGAGGCTCTGATGTGCGGCGCGGACGAGGCGTATCTCGTCACCGACCGCAAGGCCGCAGGCAGCGACACCCTCGCGACAAGCTACATCCTTTCGCAGGCCGTGAGGCGCTTCAATCCCGATTTGGTCTTCTGCGGCAGGCAGGCTATCGACGGCGATACCGCGCAGACCGGACCTCAGATTGCGGAGAAGCTCGATTTCGCGGCGATAACCTATCTCGAGAAGCTCGAGCTGGACGGAGACTACGCGATAGCGACGCGCGACATCGGAACGGGTGTGGAAACCGACAGGGTTAAGCTCCCCGCGCTGTTCACGGTGACCGACAAGTTCGGCGAATTGAGGCCGATGGATGTGCGGCGCGTGATGAAGTACAAGAAGGCGCGCGCGGCGGCGGAAAACGGCGGAGTCGCGCTGGAGGGCGACCTCAAGATCGGGCAGCTTTCATGCGACGACATCGGTGCGGAGGCGGACCGTTGCGGCTTTGCAGGCTCGCCTACGAATGTCAACAAAATCGTTTCCGTGATCCTTGCGGGCGGTGACTTCAAGGAGGTCGCGCCGACCGACGAGGGAATCGGCGAGCTCGTCAAGGAACTGATCGCCGACCATACCATAGGATAGTCGCCGGTTTCACGGCTTATCGAAAGAAAGGATTGTCCAAATGACAGAAGACAGGACGAAGGGCGAAGTCTGGGTGTTCGCCGAACAGGAAGAGGGCATCTTGAGCGACGTCCCGAAAGAACTTCTCGGCAAGGGGCGCGAACTCGCGGACACACTCGGAGTGCCGCTCGCGGCGGTGCTGATGGGCGATGCCGTGGAAGGACTCGCGGCGCAACTTTTCGAGGCCGGCGCGGACAACGTGCATCTCGTCGAAGATCCGGCTCTCAAGGTCTTCAGGGGCAAGGCGTACCGCCATGCATTCGTCGAGCTCATAAAGGA
>JAGCPM010000209.1 GCA_017965685.1 Kiritimatiellia bacterium
GTACGACTACTGCCCGCTGATTGCGCCTCGGCTCGATTTCGAGATTGGCGACACTTACGGACGGGGTCGCGGACAGGATGGACTGGACCTCGCGCGCGGCGCTCAAAGCTTCAAGTACGACATTTTGAACATATCCGGCCGCAGGAGCGAACCGCCGTTGGTCGCTTCGACCGAGTTTAAGGATGTAGGGCTGTCGCTTGCGCGCGGAGCTGTCAACTATGCGCGGTTCGGTGAAAGCCGCGAGGCGCTTGTCATGCCTGCGATTGCGCAGATGCCAGATACCGGCGACGCACGGGAGTGCCTCAATGATGCAGGGCAGGAGATCGGCGACCTGTTTTTCAATTCGTCTTTCGCGACGATCGACGCGATGAAGAACAATCCCGGGGTCAAGACCGCGACGGAGATTGATGCGCTCATACGGGAGAACATGGAGCGGCTCAATCCCATCATAACCAACCTTGACGCGGAACTGCTCGATCCGCTTGTCTACGCGATAGCCCACCTGACGGTTGCGTCCGGAGCGATATCGCACATTGAAAACGCCAACGTCAAAATGCTTTCAAACGTGACGATCGAGTACGTAAGCCAGATACACCTGGCGGCAAAACGTTCGCAAATCGGGACGCTCGACGCGTATTTGGAAAGGATCGTAAACCTGGCGAAAGCGAAGAGCGAAACGATAGACAACGTGAACATGGATGTCCTCGCGGCAGACTATGCGGAAATGATGGGCGTGCCGATGGACATAATCAACAGCGAAGAGGAGCGCACAAAGATTCGCGACGAACGCGCCAAGCAGGAGGCGGCCATGGCGAGAATGGAGCAATTGAAAGCGATGGGCGAAACCGCCGGCAAGGTAGGGGCGATACCCACGGATCCCCAGCACGCCGGGGGCGCGATAGCGCAAAGCATTACAGGAGGAGTGCCAGCATGACAAAGACGCAGGAAGAACGGCTTGACGGGCTCTTCGGTCGCGGGCGCAAGGCTGATGCGGCGATAGACGAAGCTGTCGACAGGCGACTGAAAGAGCGCGAAGACATAGACGCGTTGGCGACCCAGAATGCTTTTGTGCGCGTAATCGGGGCGATGCTCGACGATCTCTGCCTGTTTGCGCTCGACACGGGATTGCTCAGCGAGTATGGACAAGGCATACGCGCTGCGGCGAATCGCATAAAAGAGCGGCTTCTTGTCAGCAAGAAAGGCGCGGAGATGCTGGCAAAACTGGCGGCTGAAGAGCTGTTCGCCGTCAACAGGACGATCGAGAAGAATCTTTCCACGAACAAAAAGGAGACCAAGAAGCAATGAAAAAACTAATGTTTGATTGGCGGATGTTTCCGCTGATGGAGGAAGCTGGCGGTACTGGCGGCACTGGAGGCACTGGTACTGGCGGTACTGGCGGTACTGGAGGTACTGGTACTGGCGGAACTGGAGGCACTGGTACTGGCGGTACTGGCGGCACTGGAGGCACTGGTACTGGCGGAACTGGCGGAACTGGAGGTACTGGCGGTACTGGCGGAACTGGAGGTACTGGTACTGGCGGTACTGGCGGCACTGGTTCTGGCGGAACTGGCGGAACTGGAGGTACTGGCGGCGGTGAGCCAAAGCCGTATCTAGGCGAAAAACCCAAGGAAGAGCCGCCCAAGCCTGCGGACGAAGCGGCCTATCTCGGAGCGCTTGCGAAAGACGAGAAACTTCTTGGCGACGACAAGGCGGTGACGCTCGACTCAACGCTTCTCAAGCCCCTTGTGCCGGTGTTGCAGAAGCATAATATCACTCCGGAGGCGGCGAACGAACTCGCGAACGCGCTCGCCAAGGCGCAGCTCGACCAGTCGCGCGACGCGCTCAAAACACGCGCCGAATACTTCGAGAAGATGAAAGAGGAGTCCATGCGCAAGTATTCGCAGAAGGACTTCGAGCAGATTTCCGCCGGGATCGACAGATTCTTCAAACCCGGCGGCGCGATGAATTACGTAATCCGCAACTCCGAGCTCGGCGCAGACCCGGAATTCCTCGCGCTGATGTACGAGCTCGGCAAGGGCGGCATGGCCGATGGCGCGCTGGGCGCTGCGGGCGGAGCCGGCGCGGGCGACGGAAAAACCGACTGGGCGAAGGCTTTGGGCGTAGAATAGCGATTTCCGATTCCGGCGCGGTGCCGGAGGAGGGATAAAACAACAACACAAAAAAAGGTCACTAAAAATGGCGAATGAAATAGATCCGATGGAAGGCATCTCCCTGAACGACCTGCGAGGGCAGTTCGAGAGCGGCACCATCCAGAGGGTAGTGGTCGACGAGATTCACAATCACGACGACCTAATATCCGACGTCAAGTGGTATCCCTCCTCGAAGGATGACCGCGACGAGACGGACTACGTGGTGTCGAAGCCCAAGGCGCGGCATCACATGATGGGCGAAGGAAAGCTGCCGAGCGGCTTTTCGACGCAGACGAAGGCGACGACGCCGTGCCGGAGCTACGCGCTTCTGCGCATCCTCAAGGAGCGCTTCCAGCGCGAGCAGCGCAAAGGCAAGGCGTATCTGAACGCGTACCTCGCGACGCAGGTGCGAATGCAGGTCAGCTCGCTCGCGGAGCTGATGGTCATGGACATACTCTACGGGAACCGCAAGAACGACCCGAAGGGCATGAACGGCCTCGCCGCGTTCTACAACACCATCGGCTCCATCACCGGAGCTCCGCTCGATTACTCGACGCGCACGATGAACGCGTTCCCGAGCGCGCTGTCGGCTGACGGCGCGACGAACACATCGAATCTGCGCGACATCTTCGCCGTGACGTTCGGCAAGGAGGCGGTCAAGCCTTTCTACCCGAAAATGTCCGAATCGATCGGACTCGATTTCGGCGACAAGATGGTCGAGGTTCCCGATAAGGATCCCAAGAACGGCGGCACGATCTGGTATCTGGAGCGCGAGTTCAACTGGGAAGGCGGCATCAACATCGTCAATCCGACGAAAGCCGGACGACTCGTCAACCTGCCGCTCGACAAGATGGCGACGGCGACGGGGTATGCTGAGGAGCTCTTGCAAAAGCTGATCCGCTTCACGGACCTCATCAAGGCCAACAAGAACCAGGGCGAGAAGACGATTCTCTACATGGATCCGATGCTCTGGACGGAGATCAAGATTCTCCTCGCGTCCCTCAAGTGGCAGAACGCCTTCAAGGACGAAGACATCGATTCCGTCCACAAGATGGAGCTCTTCGGCCGCGAAGTGCGCACGAACGAATCCCAGGCGTTCGCCCAGTCGTACAGCGCCCCCTGACGGCGGCAGTGTAAGAAAGGAAAGACAAAAATGATCAATACAGCAATCGAAGACCTCTTCCTGCGCGAGGAGGAGATTGAAAACTCCGCGACGTGCAACGTGGTCGAGAAGACCGCGACCGAGGTTGCCGCGCTCACCTACGAGACCGCGACGAACGGCGGGGTCTACAAGCTCACGACGGACGGCACGATTGACGGCACGGCGAGGACCAAGGGCACGTTCCTGAAGGCGTCGATCGCCTCCACCACGCTCACCTGGTCCGTGGCGGAAGCGTCGGACTTCAAGGGCTACAAGGAATCCGACGTCCGCGACTGGAAGCGCTGGGGGCGCGACCACTCGAAGGACCTCGGAATCGCCGCGTGGCTCACCGGCGCCGACAAGTATACGGCGGGCGCGGCTACGGTCGTTCTGGAGTCGAGCGCCGACGGCGCGACCTGGCACGATGTCGCGACGGCCGCGGGGTCGGTCGCGAACGTGGACGCGGCGGGACGGCTCGTGTTCTTCCTGCTGCCGCGCACCGGACTCAAGCAGTACGTGCGCGTCAAGGTCAAGGTCACGACCCGCTTCGCGGACGCGTCAGGCTACCTCGCGCCGAACCTCACGGTTGGGCTCGAGAACGATGCGGATATCGACATCGACAGGGTGGCGGTGCAGTCGAAGCTTTAAGGAGCGACACATCCGCGCTCCGGCGCGCCTTTCTTGATACTGGGGGCGCGTCCGGGGCCGGAAACATCCCGCAAGAAAGGAGACCGAAATGAAGGCGATTTGCCTGTCCGCATGCGAGATTCCCGGTCTGGGAATAGTCCAGTCCGGCGATGAGATAGAGCTGCACGACGGATTCTACAACGACGAGAGGATAAAAACGCACTTCCATATCGTGGAATCGAGCGTGAGGCACAAGAATGCGCGGCCGCCGGATCTGTTGGCAATGGCGGATGCGCGGCGCGAGAGATTCGCGAAGAGCCTTGCGGACCACACGGCGCAACTTGTCGCCCTGAACAGGCTGATTGACGCGGGAGTGGAGCTGCCGCGAGAGCTTGCGACCGGCGAAGAAGACGATCCAGCGACGGACGAGATCCGCATCTCGAAGATTGTCGAATTGTGGTGCGGCAATTTCGGCTACGATTTTCCCACGGATGAGATACGCGGCGCAGAGTCCAACGAGCATCACGCCAGGCAGGACGGCGACAAGCCCGCGAAGAGAGGCAAGCCGCCGGAGGGCGAGAACCCCGAAAGAACGACCGTGAGCGAAGACCAAGACGCACAGAAGTCTCTCTTTGACAAACTAAACGGCAAATAACAAGAAGGATTATGGAGTATGTCCGAAAAAACAGTGAGCGTAAATCTTGATGTCGACTCCGGGCTGCTCACGCTCGAAGAAGGAACCTTGTTCGTCGGCGAAATGGCAAACGTGGAGTTCGCCGGATACGAGGCGCCGGAGGGCGGCTCGATACGGCTGACGATTTTTGCGCGCGACAAAACGACGCCTTTGGCGGACAACTCCATCGATCCGGGTGTTCTCGACCTTCGGAGCGCGGAATTGAGGACGGCGTACCGGGCGATGAAAGCGCCGCGCTCGTTCTGGGCGGTTGCCAACGAGGTGGACGAACTGGGAGACATCCTGCCGCGCGTGCTTGCGGTCGGCTGGGTGCAAATACAATGGTCTGCGGAGGTGTTCGACACTGTTGCGGGCTCGGTCGCCACGATGAAGGGCGACAAGGGAGAGGATGGCGAGGATGGCGCGGCCGGCAAGAGCGCCTACCAGATTGCCGTCGAGAACGGCTACACCGGCACAGAGGCCAAGTGGGCGAATAATTTCAGCAACGCATTCAAAGCCGTGGAATACAATTCCACGACAAAGAGGATTGTTTTCACCAAGCAGAACGGCAC
>JAGCPM010000210.1 GCA_017965685.1 Kiritimatiellia bacterium
AAAAGAAACTGACGCCCATGATGATCATGGGAGTCACCAACGTGCGCGAGGCCCCCAAATGCCTTAATCTGGAAACGCTTGAGATAGGCGAGGAGCGCTTCGACGGCGTCGAGGCGATGACGATAGACATGTCGCATCTTTCCGGCACCGTCGGCCGCAAGGTAGACGGCATCCTCGGCATGAGCACGATACTGCGCAAGGGCGCGCTCGTAAGCGCAAGCGAAGGCAAGGTCGTTTTCGCTCCGGACGAGAAAGACCGCGAAGGCTTCGGCGCGCCTTGCCGCTCGATAACGAAAGACCCGCTGGAGATCGTGGTCCTTGCGGAAAAGGACGGCATATTCTGCCCCCTGCTTCTGGACAGCGCCTCGACATGGACCATACTGCCCAGCCGCTTCGCCGGTGCATGGAAAGAAGACCCGGAAACACAAAAAACAGATGTGGGCGCAACCAGCGTGAACGGAAAGGTCGAGAACGGCGAATGGAGCATCGGGAAGGAAGTCAGGATGAACATCGGGGGCGAGGTTGTCGCGACCCCAATGGTCAACGATTCCCTCGCCCCTCGCATCGGCGCAGACACGCTGCGCAACTACGACGCGCTACTGGACGTCGGAGTCCTGCGGCTTCGTCCCGCCAGGCGCGGCAAGCCCCTCTGATCCGCGTATCTTGATGTGTAGCTCGCGGAGCTGCTGTTCGGTCACGAAGTTCGGCGCGTTCATCATCAAATCCTGCGCCTTCTGGTTCATCGGGAACGCAATCACTTCGCGGATGTTGGGCGTGTCGGTCAGGAGCATGACCATGCGGTCGACTCCCGGCGCGATTCCGCCGTGAGGCGGCGCGCCGAACTGGAAGGCGTTATACAGGCATCCGAATTTCTGTTCGACGACTTCCTTCGGATAGCCCGCGATCTCGAACGCCTTCTCCATTATGTCGATGCGGTGGTTGCGTATGGCGCCCGACGACAGCTCTATGCCGTTGCAGACGACATCGTACTGGTACGCCTCGATCTCGAGCGGCGCCTTCGTCTCAAGCGCCTCAAGTCCGCCCTGCGGCATCTAGAACGGGTTGTGCGAGAATATAATCTTGCCAGTCTCGGGATCCTTCTCGAAGAACGGGAAGTCGACGATCCAGCAGAAGCGGTAGACGTTCTTCTCGCGGATGTCGTTCGTGAGGTGGTCGGCGATATCGGTGCGAACGAGACCTGAGATGCGGTGGCACTCGTCGACTGGTGCGGCCATGAAAAACAGCGCGTCGCCAGGCTCCATCCCCACAAGCGACTTCATTTCCTCGAGCTGTTCCGCGGTAAGGAACTTAGCGATCGGGCCCTTGAGCTCGCCTTCTTTCGTCCACGAAATGTATCCGAGGCCCTTGCCGCCGTTTTCGCGTACATTGTGCTCGCGCTTGTCGAACCACGTGCGCGTCTCGACGCCGACGATACCCTTCACGAGAAGCCCCTTCACCAGGCCGCCCTGCTCCACGCACGACGCGAAGGCCTTGAACGAGGCGCGCCTGAAGAAGTCGGACATATCCTGCCACTTGAGCGGATTACGCAGATCCGGCTTGTCAGAGCCGTAGACCATCATCGCGTCGCGGTACTTGATGCGCGGCCAGGGCGCGGCGTTGCACTGCCAAGTGGAGAACTTCGCGAAGGTATTGCCGACCACGTCTTCGACAACGGCAAATATCTCGTCCTGCGTGGCGTAGCTCATCTCGATATCGAGCTGGTAGAACTCGCCGGGGCTTCTGTCGGCGCGCGCGGCTTCGTCGCGGAAGCATGGCGCGATCTGGAAGTAGCGGTCGAATCCGGAGACCATCAGCAGCTGCTTGAACATCTGCGGCGCCTGCGGAAGCGCGTAGAACTGGCCGCGGTGTATGCGGCTCGGCACGAGGTAGTCGCGCGCGCCCTCCGGCGAAGACGCGGTGAGGATCGGCGTCTGAAACTCGTTGAAGCCCTTCTCCCACATCTGCTCGCGCAGGTATCTGATGACGCGCGAGCGCAGGATGATGTTCTCGTGCAGCTTCTCTCGGCGAAGGTCGAGGTAGCGGTGCTTGAGACGCACGTCCTCCGATTCGTCTGCCTTCTCGTCAGGCACGTATATCGGAGTGACCTTGCTCGCGGACTCCATCACAAGCTCGTTCGCCTCGACCTCGATCTCGCCGGTGGCGAGGTCGGGATTTATCGTGTCGGGCGTGCGGAGCTTGACCTCGCCGGTGACCGTAATCACGCTCTCGAGGTGCGCCTTCTCGACAAGACCGAAGAAACTACGGCTTGGATGGACTACGATCTGCGTGAGGCCGTAGTGGTCGCGCAAGTCCACGAACAGTATGCCGCCATGGTCGCGCAGGCGGTACATCCATCCGCTGAGGCGGACGGTTTTGCCTGCGTCTGAGGCGCGCAATTCGTTGCATTTGTGTGTTCTGTACGGATGCATCTGTCTACTCCTTTGAAATCTTGGCCGCATATTATATCATATTTCGCTAGCGCCGTGGCGGGAAAATATGATATAATTATCACACCATCAAACAAGACGGGAATGGAGAACACATGAAAATAAACCTTATCGCCAGCATGAACGGAGCCCTGCTGGGCGTCAATTTCGACTCCGTGCGCATCATCACGGTCGGACGGGAGATCGGCAACATGATCGCGCCG
>JAGCPM010000211.1 GCA_017965685.1 Kiritimatiellia bacterium
AGCGCTTCTTGAACGAATCGACGCGGCCTTCGGTATCGACCATCGTCTTCTGTCCGGTGAAGTACGGGTGGCACGCGGAGCAGGTGTTCACGGTCATCGCCTTCTTGGTCGAACGCGTGTGTATGACGTTGCCGCAGGCGCAAGTTATCGTCGCGTCGCCGTAAGCGGGATGTATGTCGCTTTTCATCTGTTTGTCTTCCTTTGCTGAAATGGAATGTGTAGTATACTATTTTCCGGCGGAATTGGCAAGGGGGCAAATCGCAAAATCTTTCTCGCTATGTACGGGCCACCAATGTCGCTGCAAGTCCTCCGCCGGAGGTTTCGCGGTAGAGCGAAGGAAGATCGTGCCCGGTCCTCAGCATCGTGGCTACGACCTCGTCGAAGGAGACGCGGTGGCGTCCGTCCGAGAGAAGCGCCATTTCCGCGGCAACGACCGCGCGGTTGGCGGCGATTGCGTTCCGCTCGATGCATGGAATCTGGACGAGTCCCATCACGGGGTCGCGGGTCAGCCCCAGGAAGTGCTCGAGACCGATTTCGGCGGCCGTTTCGCACTGCGGAGCGGTTCCGCCGTAGAGATACGCTGCCGCAGCCGCGGCCATGGCGCAAGCAACGCCTATCTCGCCCTGGCAACCGACTTCCGCGCCGGAGATTGAACCGTTCGTCTTAGCCACGTTCCCGACCATTCCCGCAGTCTCAAGGGCATGGACGAGCTCGCGCCTGTCACAGCCAAGCGATTCGGAAATATAGCGAAGCACTGCGGGTATCACTCCCGCGCTACCGCACGTAGGACCGGTTACGACGACGCCGAGGGATGCGTTTTCCTCGCTTGCTGCCGTGGCATAGGCGGCCAGGAGGGCCGTGCGGCGGAAATCCTTCTTGAGAAAGCGCGCCCTCTGGTAGAGATTGCGAGCCCTTCTCGCGAGCTTGAGCCCGCCCGGCAACACTCCGTCGTGCGAAAGCCCGGCGTCAATCGACTTCCACATCGCATCAAGCACGTCTTCGAGATGTTTCGCGATATCGTCGCCTTCCGCGTCCTCTACGAGCTGCCAGATTGGGACGCCCGTCTTTTCGCATTCGGCGAGCACCTCTGCCATGTTGCGCCAAGGATAAACCTCAACCTCTTCACCAGTGCCGTCTTTTTCCTTCAATGCGCCGCCACCAACCGAATATACAGTCCAGAGGCTATCTGGCTCGCCGGGGATCTCGAATGTCATTCCGTTGGGATGCATGGGCAGCAAGGCATCGCCGCGCCAAACGATCTCAGTGCGGTCCTCGCCCAGGACCATCGCTATCGCCCTGTCGGTGAAATGGCCCTTTCCCGTGGCCGCGAGAGATCCGTACAACGTGGCGCGGAAAAACTTCGCCTGCGGATGAGCCGCGAGATAACGTCGCGCCGCGTTGGCCGGCCCCATCGTGTGGCTGGATGACGGCCCGCAACCTATCCTGTAGAGTTCCTTGAGCGACTTCACTTTCAATGCCTCCCTTGCGTTTTTCTTGAAAGTATATCAAATCGCGCCATCACCGGTCAATCGCGAACGGCTGCCTCAAGCCGCGAATAGAGCGAATCCATCGTCGCGAAACCGGACTTCACCCAATCCGGCGTTCCGGGCGTGAAAACCGCCGGCTGACTCGCTTTGAGCACCTTCCACGCCTCGATTGCGCGCCGCACCCCTTCGTCGCCGACCTTCGCAAACTTGCGCGACTTTCTGCCGTTGAGCATGATATCGAAAAGCGGACTCGAGTTGTCCTCTTCGCAGCCGCAAAGCATGTGCAGCTTTCCATATTCGATCAACAGCCTTCCTCCGCCATTCGTCAGCATTATCAAGTCGAGTCTTTTCGCGAGCTCTTTCAGCGAAAGATCCTCTCCCTTCACGAGAGATGCGGTATCGACGAGCGGAGGGAGCGAAACGATCCATGGCTGCAAGTGCCCGTTGTCGCCCCAATCGGTAAGCAAAATTCCCTCCGCATTGTGCGCCAGCGCGGCCGAGACGGCCCTTCGGATGTTTCGCCGCGACATTCCGAGCCTGCCAGAAAGCGCGTTCCAGGAGGATGTTCCCGGACAAAGCCTGTAGCGGATTCCCAGCGCTTCGTAGCGCTTAGCCACTTCCTCGAAGGGGAATGCGTCGCTATAACCCCAATCAAGCGCGATCACGCCATTTTCCTTTAGCCACGCGGCATGGGCCGGCCTCTTCCTGAAGAAGTCCGCCCAGACCATCGGAGTGGCGCCGCGTTTCTTCGCCTCGCGCACAATCTTTCCGAGAAACTCCAGATACGCCGCATCCTCGCCCACCTCTTTTATGTAGGCCGCGCTTCTCGCGTCCGGCGCATTAAGGTCGTAGACTTCATCCCCGCCGATATTCACGAGCTTCGACCGGAAGCACGGCAGCAGTTCATCATACCACGATCCGACAAGTTCCACGCTCCGCGGATCGGTGACGCAAAGCGCGGTAGGTCCCGTTGTGAATGTTCCCCAAGGCTTTCTCGCGCCACCGTTCGGCGCTTCGGCGAGGTGCCTGTATTCCGGCTTTTCGAGCCAGCGTTCCAAATGGCCGAAACTGTTCTGGTTCGCGACGAGTGCCACGCCCTTCGAGAAGGCGTAATCGTCCAGTTCTCGGACGTCCCTTGCGGTCAGCGGCGATGCATCGCGCCAGGCCGCCTCATGCCCGGTGTAGGCGAATGTATTCTCGGTGTAAAGCTCGAGTTCGCCATAGCCCAAGGGTGCGATGACATCGACAATCCGCTTGAGTTCCTCCATCGAAGGCACCTTCCCCCTGCTGATATCCAGCATGTACCCGAGCGTGAAGTCACCGGCCATAGCATAAGCGAGAGAGGAAAAAAACACCAACCCTGCGAGGAGGATTGGTGGGACTGCCGGGAATCGAACCCGGAACCTACGGTTTAGGAAACCGTCGCTCTGTCCAGTTGAGCTACAGTCCCGCGTTGAGTGCATAGTATATCAAAATCTCCTTTTGCACGTCAACCCCTGGCGTCTGGCCCGGGAACGATCTTTATAACTATGGCCGAGTAATTATCCGTCGCGCCGCCTATGACGGTGTTCGCCGTCAGGCTCTTCAGCGCGTCTTCCGGCGTATTGGCACCCGCGAAAGCGCTTGCGATAGAGTCGAAATCCATCATACCGTAGAGCCCGTCGGAGCAGATGAGAAAATAGTCTCCCAGCTTTATATCGGCCTTGCGCCACTCAGGGAACACCTCTTCCTCTGCGCCGAGAGCGCGCGTGAGGACATGGGAGAATCTTTCGAGGTTCGCGGCGTCGCAACGCACCGATCCGGTGTTCTGGCTTGCAAGTTCCGTTGCCAGAGTGTGGTCGCGCGTAATCTGCTTGAGTTTTCCGTCGCGGTACAGATACACCCTACTGTCGCCTATGTACCCGATTACTCCTTCGCCGGTTCTCTCGTCCGCCAGGAATATGGCGATGGTCGAACCCATGTGCTCAAAACCGTTTTTCCTCGCGGCGGCCCTGATTTCGGAGTTCGCGGCGACTATTCCCTCGTAGGCGCGCCTTATGCGCGAAGGATAAGAGGTTGCGCTTGAAACGGATTCGGCGAACAGGCGCTTTGCAATCGCGCTTGCCTCAGCCCCACCCTGCCCGCCGCCCATGCCGTCCGCGACGCAGAAAGCAAGGCGTTCCGCGTCGACATAAATCGAGTCCTGATTCTCCTTGCGGACCAGTCCGATTTCGTTGCACGAGGCGACCTCGGCCGCGAACTTCGCGCCGCCTCTGCCGAACACCTCCGCCAGCTTTTCGACAAACTTCATTTTCACCACCCCCTGAAAACGTTTATGAGCGTCACGACAAGCACCTCTACCGCAATCGCCATCGCCGTCGCCGCGTACAGAAAACCCCTGTCGCGATACCACGGCAGATTGTCCGTCTCTTCGCCCATCATGGCCGCCTTCACACCCGTGCGCTTCAGGCCCGTCAACAATTCCAGCACTTTGCCCGCGCTATCGGGGCGCATCTCCGGATTCGGTATCGTCATCGCCGTGACGAGCCGCGCCAGAAACGGCGGCGTTTCCGGCCTCAAGGTTCGCACGTCCGGGAATATCTGGCCGTTGAGAGCCTTCGCAAGGGAGTTCATCGCGTTCTGGCCTTCGTTCGGACGCTTGCCGGTGATCATCTCGAAGAGGACCACGCCGAGCGAATAGATATCCGCCCTGCTGTCAACCGCGCTGGAATCGAGCATCTGCTCCGGAGCCATGTACGCAGGAGTTCCCACCACTCCGCCCGACCCGGTCAGCGAAACGTCGGTCGCCGTTTCGCCCATGAAGCGCGTTATGCCGAGGTCCGAAAGCTTCGCGGTGCCGTCCGCGGAAAAGAGTATGTTATCAGGCTTCACATCGCGGTGCACCATCGACTTCGACTCTACGAAGGCAAGGGCTCGCGCAATGTCAGTTGCGATTGTCACAACGCCCGGCAGCGAAATGAGACCATCCGACGCGATGAGGTCCTTGAGCGATCCACCCGCCATATACTCCATCGTTATGTAGCAGAGATGCGTTTCGGGATCGATTCCCGCGTCGTAGACCTCGACTATGTTGTGGTGCTTCGCCTGAATGGAAAGTTCCGCCTCGCGCTCGAAGCGCTCCACAAACCCCTCGTCCCGCCCGGCCTTTTCCGCGTCGAGAATCTTCACGGCGAGCTTGCGGCCAGTCTTCGGTTCCTCGACGAGATAGACCTCGCCCATTCCACCCTTGCCGAGCAGCATCGCGACCCGGTAGGCGCCGAACATCTGGCCGGGTTCGAGCATCATCGCTATTGCGCTTTCTTCAGCTGCGGGAAGAGCACCACGTCGCGTATCGAATCGGTACCGGTGAGAAACATGACAAGCCTGTCCACGCCAAAGCCGAGCCCGCCCGTGGGCGGCATTCCGCATTCGAGCGCGCTGATGAAGTCCTCGTCGATCTTCTCCGTGTCCTCGCCGGCCTGGTTCTCTAGGGCTTTGCGCTGCTCGATGGGGTCGTTCTGCTCGGTGTAGCCCGGGCATAGCTCCCTGCCGGCCACTACGAACTCAAATACGTCAACGAGGCTCGGATCGTCCTTGCACGCCTTCGCGAGCGGTACGAATTCGTGCGGGATGCGCGTCACGAAGGTGGGCTGCATGAGGTTGCGCTCGATTAGCTTGTCATACACCTCATGCGTCAGCATGAGTTCAGTTGTCACGCCATCGAGTTCCAGATTCGTCTGCGTTTCGGCAGCCTTGGCCTTCGCCCTTGCGAGCTGTGTGGCGAAATCGAGCCCGAACCAATCCTCGCCCATCAGTTCCTTGACGAGGTCCTTGTAGGCCACGCGGCGGTAGGGCGGCGTGAAATCGATCGGGACCTTGTTCTCGCCGTATTCTATCACCCTCTTGCCGATCACCGTGTCGCAGAGGTGAGGAAGGAGTCCTTCCATTATCGCCTCCATCGAAGTGCGGTCGCCGTATGCCTCGTATATCTCGCAAACTGTGAATTCAGGGTTGTGCGTGCGGTCGATGCCTTCGTTGCGGAAGTCCTTGCCGAGCTCGAACACCTTGTTCATGCCGCCCACGAGCAGGCGCTTCAGGTAGAGTTCAGGCGCGATGCGCATAACGCAATCCTTGTCGAGGGCGTTGAAGTGCGAGAAGAAAGGCTTTGCGGCCGCACCGCCCGCCTGATCCTGAAGAATAGGCGTCTCGACCTCCACGAATCCCTGGCCCCACAGATACGTGCGTATCTCCATGAGGAGCCGCGAGCGGGTGAAGAACCTATCGCGCGATTCGTCGTTCGTCATAAGATCCACGTAGCGGCGGCGGTAGCATTCTTCCTGGTCGGCGAGACCGTGAAACTTCTCCGGCGGCTGTTCGAGCGCCTTCGCGAGCATCGTCCATTCCTTGACGACAAGGCTCTTCTCGCCTTTCTGCGTGGTGAAGAGCGTTCCCTCCGCGCCGATTATGTCCCCGAGATTGAGCTGCTTGAAAGCGGCGAACGCGGTTTCGCTTAGCTCATCGCGCTTGAAGATGAGCTGAAAGCGGTCCGTGCCGTCGTTCATCGTGCAGAAGTTCATCTTGCCCATCCGCCTGATTGTCAGAAGGCGGCCCGCCACCTTCGCGAAAGCGCCCTCGACAAACGTCTCGCGGACAGTCTTGAGGTCTGAATGGTCGTATCTCATGCCGAAAGGCTCGTAGCCCATGGCCTTCAGCGTCTCCATGCTCTGGAGGCGCTGCTGTCTGTATTCATTGTTCTCCATAGGAGTGAGAGTATATCAAATTCGCGTCCCTACGGTCAACTGCCGCATCTTGGCCCCCTTGAAGCGAACAGGCGCGCGACGAGTGCTCCGCTGATGTTGTGCCAGACGCTGAATATTGCGCCCGGAACGGCCGCCATCGGGTATGCCGCGAAATGAGCGGCCGCGAGGCTGGCCGCGAGACCGGAGTTCTGCATGCCGACCTCAATGCACAGTGCCTTGCGCTTCGGACCGGAAAGCCGCAGGGCCGTGGCGAGCATATAACCTAGGAGAAGGCCCAGCAAGTTGTGCAACAAGACGACCAAGACAACTGAAATTCCGCCAGAAGCGAGTCTATCCGCGTTGGCCAGAAGAACAATGCCTATTATCACCGCGATCGCGACGGAAGATACCATAGGCATGAATCGCACAACGCGCTCTGTCAAGGCTGGGAAAAGCCGCTTTGCGACTATGCCTAGGACGATCGGCAGCAGAACGACCCACAGAATTCCCACGAACATTCCAAGCGCATCCACATCGACCGACTGCCCCGCGAGAAGCAACGTCAGGATTGGCGTAAGGAAAGGCGCAAGCATCGTCGACATCGCAGTCATTCCGACAGAAAGTGCAAGGTCGCCCTTGGCCATGTAGGTCACGACGTTGGACGCCGTGCCGCCGGGACAGCACCCTACAAGCACCACGCCGACGGTCAGCGCGTCGTCGAGTCCGAAAAGGCGGGAAAGTCCCCACGCCAGACCAGGCATTATCGTAAACTGGGCCGCGCACCCGACGAAGATGTCTATAGGACGGGCAAGCACGACCTTGAAGTCCTCGAGCGTCGTCGCGAGCCCCATCCCGAACATAACGACGCCCAAAAGAACGCTGACGAACCACGCCGGAACCGCGATCGGCGATGCCGCAAGCGACAAGGAAAGGCCCATATCAGAAACCATAATGGGAAGTGTAGGTGAGATCGGGAACAACATCGGAATCGAACGTATCTGGTAATACAAGGTAGAACTTGCACGAGCCTTTCATCTTTATGTCCGAGGCTTTCTTGAGTCCCGAAGGACCGGACGACTTGCCGCCATAGCCGGCGACGGCAAAATTTTCCGTAAGCAATATGCAGCCATCGATATTCTCGAAGCTGACATTGCCCGTGCCCGACTCGAGGACAAACGCGCTGCGCGCATTGTTGCCGCTTTTGGGGACGTTTCGCGTCGCCATCGCCCACTTCACATTCGTGCGGTTGCCGAGGAAGCGGTAGTCGTCCTTGTGGATCGCCCAATGCCCGAACGAATTCATCTTCGACTTTCCGGGAACGCCGGTTAAGGGTCCTTCACCAACCCAATCCACCCGATTCGCTCTAATCTCCTTGTCTTGTCCGCACTCGACATTGACAATCGTAAGTCCCAACTCGGTGAACTGCGAGGCCGCGGCGCAGGCATCATTTGGTTTAAGGTCGTACGACACCTCGATCTTGCCTTGTTCGTCGTAGCCGAGCGCAATCGTTCCCTCAATCCACTGGCTTTCGTCATCCTTGAACGTGTAGCGCACCGAATATTCAAGCGCGCCGTTTACGTTTGTTGCCATTCCGAGTACTGTCGGCTCGAGGAGGTAGGGATCATGGTGGTACGGCTTCGGCTTGCCCATGATCTGAATCTGCCTGTCCATTCCCGCCTTGCGGTCAATGCGCAGCAGGAGGGTGTTGATATAGTCGCAGGAAAGCACGGTACCGCATTGCTTCGGCGCGTCGATTGCGGGCCTGGGCTGCGGCTTCTTTCCGGCATAGAGCGACTTGACGAGCCAGTAGCCGTCCTTCGGCGTGCCGTCGCCGTAGACTATGCCGTCGGTAGCGCGGTCTCCCCACGAATCGATGAAATGAAACGGGTCCAGGTAATTGCCCTGAACTCGCGCGGCAGATCGCGGCGCAAGTCCTTCGGCAACTGGTGGTTGGGGATTTCGCCATCGCCACGCTTGGTGCGCGTGAGGGAAAGTTCCCTGTCAAACGCGTCATTGTGCTCATCGTGCATGACGGATTGGTCGATCCACGCCCAGATGCAGCCGCCCATCCAAACGTCCGGCCGCTCCCTCATGCGGCGGTAGCGATCCTCGAAATCGTTGAAGCCGTTCCCGCAGGCGTGCGCGAACTCGGTCTGCACGAGCGGCTTCATGGTGTTCTTCTCGTACTCGCGCATGTTATCTGGGCTAAGATAGTGCGGGGCGACAAAATCGACATCGCGCTCGGGATGGTACATCGTCTCCTTAGCCTGGCTGGAGCCGATCTGCGGCAGGCCGCGAGGGCGCGTGGGATCCTTGGCCTTGGCGTATGCGAGGACATCCTTGGTGTTCGACGTGAAGGTGTTTTCGTTGCCGAAAGTCCAGAATATGACGGACGCATGGTTCTTGTCGCGGCGCATCGTGGCCTCGGTGCGCGTGATAAGTTCGTCCTTGTATTCGCGGTTCTTCAAAAGCGGAGCTCCGCGCGAGCCAAAAGGAATCTCGTCGATCACGTAGAATCCCATCTCGTCGGCAAGCTTCAGGAAGTCAGGTCCGAACGGATAGTGCGCGGTGCGGATACAGTTGACACCCGCCTTTTTCATGAGCGTCATCTGCTTTCTGCGCTCCACCTCGGTTATCGCGCGCCCGAGAACGGGATCTATTTCGTTCCAGGCTACGCCGTTAAGGAATATCAGCTCGCCGTTGACTTCAAGATGCTTGTCGACAATACGCACGACCCTGACGCCCTGCTGCTCGGCAATCCGCTCAATTTTGCCGCCATTCCCGTCCACAAGCGTCACGACGAGCGTATAGAGATATGGGTTCCCTGCCGACCAAAGATGCGCATCAGGAATCACTCCCGAGGCGGAGACAGATTTGCCCGAGAGCGGAAGCTCGAAATCGAGCGCGTGAAGCCCATCATCGTCGACGAGCGAAACGTACACAGTCTTCGCCCTACCTCCCGAATCGCCGAATGTTCCGACATCCACATCGATCGAAACCCTTGCATCATTTGCTTCTCCGCGCGAAACGACCTCTTCCGTCCTGAAGACAATATCCTCAATATAGTCGTCCGGCACCGTGAAGAGTTCCACACTCCTGAAGATTCCCGCAAGCGCCCAGCAGTCGTTCGTGTCAAAGAGCCACGCATGGGAGCGCGTCATGACTTTGACTGCGATGGTATTACGGCCCTTGACGAGCTTGTCGGTGACGTCCCATTGCACGAGGTTGTATGCACTGCCCCAGCGACCGACGTACTTGCCGTTCAGCCACACCTCGTAGCCGAAGAGCACACCATCGAAGCGCAGTATGACCCGCTGAGATTCCCAGCGATAGTTCCAGCGGAAGTTCCTGACGTAGAAGCCAGACATCTCGTCTATCTGATTGCCGTACTGCGGAGATTTGAAGCCTTGAGTCTCCCAGTTGCCGGGAACGGCAATGTCGTCCCACTCGCGCGTATCATAGCCGGGTTCGTTCCAGCCCTTGATGTCGTCTGGCGTATCAAGCCCATTCACGAGCTTGAAAGCCCATGTACCGTCCAGCGAAGTCGTGTAGAGCCTGTCGCGCTTCGGGTATATCTTGCGCGCGTTTTCGTAGTCTGCGGCGGGAAGGTCCGTGCGGCTCGTCGCCTTGGCCTTGCCGGCGTCGTCATCCA
>JAGCPM010000212.1 GCA_017965685.1 Kiritimatiellia bacterium
AGGCCCTGTGCCGCTGCCGTCGAGCGCATCCAGCGTTCCGAAAGGTTTCGCCGCCGCCGACCATGAATAGTTGCAGTCTCCGGCCATGACCGGCGATACCCGCCTGAGAGTGCGCGTTATCGCGGCGGCTCCGCGCACGTTGTACTGGTCCTTCACGCTGCCCAGTATCGGAAAATTTGCGATACCTTCGCCCAGAAGAGTGGATCCGGAAAACCACGGGCACCAGCGGGTCTCGTCGAAGAAGAACCATGTCTGCTCCGGATCGGCCAGCAGCGTGTCCGAGATGTCCATGTCCGCTTCCTCCAGATGTTCGCGCGTTATCCCGAGGTGTTTTTCGAGTATCGCGAATATCTCCTCCTCGCTGAAGAAATCGGTAAACGCTCCAGTGACGCTTTTGAGATGGAGGGGGAATATCTCGCAATTGTCCAGCTTCCTATCTTCGGAGGTCGGCAGCGGCGCCCAGTCGTTGAAGTTTGTGTAGTCGTCGAGCAGCCTGTTCGCGTAGAAGTGGAACCAGCACCAGTTCCTTCCGGCTACCGCATTGTAGAACTGCATGTTGAGCAGATAGTGCGCGCCAGAATTGCCGTTGTGGAACTCGATGTTGTCGGCCCCTACATGCAGTCCTCCCTCGATGGCGTTCAGTATCGCTGCGGCGTATTCCCGCCATGCGCCCTCGTAAGGCTCTGGATAGGGGTCGCCTTGGTCGACCTGCCCCATATATATTGAGAGTATGTCGTTGATATGCTCCTTCAGTATTTGGGAGAAGTCTTTCACGGCGGGCATGTTGTTCGCTTTCGCCGCCTCGTTCGCCAGCACGAGCGCGTTTATGGGTCCGATAAGCGTCCTTCGACGCTGGGTGAGAACCGTTTCCGCAATCTTGGCTTCCATCTCCGCCATCAGGTCTTTGTTCGTCTCGATGGCGTATTTTATGTGCTCAATGTTCAGGCGGCCTATTTCGTTGATGAGCGAGCCTTGCCGTCTTGCCGCTGCGAGGGCGGCGGCGTCCCCGCCATTTTCGACGTTCATTCTCGCCCTCATGGCGATGAACGTGTCAACGTTGAGAAGCGCGAGTATGGCGAGCGCGGCGATCACCATCAGCATGAACAGCACGATCTGTCCGTGTTTCGCCTTCATCTACCTCCGTCCTCCATCCAGAACGGCCAGTGCGATTCGATCCTCGCTTCGCCGGTAATCTCGCCGTTGCCGTACGGGATGGATATCTTTGTTATTGTTTCGTCACCGCTGTCGCCGTAGTCGAACTCCATGCCGTGCCAGTTCTCGTAGTCGAGGACCCCTGCCGCGACGCCCTCGTCGCGCGCGACCATATATATGGCCGCGCGCGCGACTTCGTCCGCATCGCCAAGCTCTTCCGGCCAGATTATCCGCCCGGCTATCGGTATCGTCGCGATACGAGCAGCCTTGCGGCACATGAACTTGTTGAGACCCACGCTTCGCGCCCTCGCCGCCCTGGCCGCCGCATGATCCATAAGCGTCTGCGCGGTCAGACGGCGGGAAAGCGAAAACAGACCGAAGAATATGGCCGCGAGCACGACCACGGCCAGCACGGTCTCGAGTAGAGCCTGGCCCTTCAATCGCCGGTGTCGATGTTTTCGATCTTGTCGCCGGCGTCCTCGACCTTGTCGCGGATCTTTCCGCTGAACTTGGTGAAGACGGCGATGAGCGCGATCGCGATTATGCTGATGATGATGATGTACTCCACCATCGTCTGGCCTTTTCTCGCTTTCTTCATTTTGCTTGTCTCCTTTCGGTTGTTTCGTGTAATCACGGGAAATCCTGGCTTATGAACCGCTCCGTCCGCACCGCGCTCCGCTGCACGGCCGCGACGAGCGCGTACAGCGCCGCCACCGCGCCGAGAAGGGCCGTGAAGGCCAGCACGTATTCGAGCATCGTCTGCCCGCGTCTCGAACGGAAAGTTCCCATTTGTTAGAAAGTAGTATACCAAAAAAATCCGTACGGGTCTACCGGTGTCGCCGAAAAAAACGAAAAAAGACAGATAGGGCGTTGTCAAGACGGTCCGATTTTTGGTATACTATACACTTCCACGCCCAAAGACGGGGTGGACGCGGCAGAAAACCGCGAACTCAAACAAACAAAAAAAAAGAACAGATCAGAACATGGCAATAAGAAAGCCAACGCCGCCGACAGAGCGTTCCGCCGCGATGGCGGAGATGCTTGCGTCTTCGACCGCCGAGTCGAAGTTCAAGGTGGGCAGCCTAGTTGAAGGCACAGTAAGCGCAATCAAGGGAGACGACGTCTACATAGACATCGGCTACAAGTCGACAGGTTGCCTGGACAAGTCGGAGTTCGGCGACGCCGAAGTCAAGGTCGGCGACAAGACCACCGTCCTTCTCAAGGAACTCGAGAACGACAAGACTGGATGCGTCATCGTCTCGAAGAAAGCGGCTGATGACAAGATACGCTGGGAGAAGATACTCGCGCGCTACGCCGAGGGATGCACCATCACGGGCACGATCAAGAGCGTCGTGCGCGGCGGATTGCTCGTAACGGTGGACGACGTCGAGGCGTTCCTGCCCGGCAGCCAGGTGGACGTCATGCCCGTCAAGGAGCTCGAGCCCTATGTCGGCCAGACGTTCGACCTCAAGGTCATCAAGATTTCCAACGAGAGGCGCAACCTCATCGTCTCCAGGCGCGAGCTCATCGAGGGCACGATGGCGGAGAAGAGGGCGGAGCTCCTCGCGAACCTGCAGAAGGGCGACATCAAGAAGGGCAAGGTCAAGAACATAACCGATTTCGGCGCGTTCGTGGACCTTGACGGCCTCGATGGTCTTCTCCACATAACGGATATGAGCTGGGGGCGCGTGAAGCATCCGAGCGAAGTCCTCAAGGTCGGCGACGAACTCAACGTGATGGTGCTCGATATCGACCGCGATCGCGAGAGGGTCAGCCTCGGCCTCAAGCAGACGACCGAGAATCCCTGGAGCACGATTCAGGAGCAGTTCCCCGTCGGAGCGAGGGTTTCCGGCAAGGTTGTCAACCTCGCCGCTTATGGCGCGTTCGTCGAAATCGCCCCTGGAATCGAAGGCCTCGTCCACATCAGCGAATTCAGCTGGACGAAGCGCGTTGCGCGTGCGAGCGATATGCTCGAGGTCGGCCAGGAAGTGCAGGTCGTGGTGCTCTCGATCGACGTCGAGAACCAGAAGATCGCGCTTGGAATCCGCCAGACGCAGGAAAATCCGTGGGACACGGTCCAGGACCGCTTCCCTGTCGGTTCGAAGGTCAAGGGCAAGGTCCGCAACTTCACGGCGTACGGCGCGTTCGTCGAGCTCGAGGAGGGCATCGACGGCATGATCCACGTCAGCGACATGAGCTGGACGCGCAAGATCAACCATCCGTCGGAGTGCCTCCAGAAGGGCCAGGAGGTCGAGGCGGTCGTCCTCGACGTCAACCCGAAGGAACAGCGCATTTCGCTCGGCCTCAAGCAGGCGCAGACCGATCCGTGGAGCGAGATTTCCTCGCGCTACCCGGTCGGACTCGTCGTCAAGGGCAAGGTTTCGAAGATCGCCTCGTTCGGCGCGTTCGTCGAGCTGGAGGACGG
>JAGCPM010000213.1 GCA_017965685.1 Kiritimatiellia bacterium
ATCTCCACCACTCGCGCGGCGAAAGCAGAAACGACTTGCGGATATCCGGCACATCGGAAATGAAGATTTGGCCGTTCTTCATGCCGAAGCCCAAACCTCTGGCGCATCCGGCCCGACCTTTCCAATCACGCCGTATTTGCGTAGGGAACATCCCATTTTGGCGCGTTCCATCCAAAACGGCCTTGGCTTCTTCAAGCCATAGCGCGAGCAGATCGGCGACACGCATTCCCTTGCACAGTCGCACGAGCCACCAATCCGACGAACCGGCGGCGCAAAAAACGACGCTACCAATATATCGGCTACACATCAGCGGTATCGTCAAATCAAACACTTCGTTCCTCTTCATGCTCCCGCTCCTTTCGACTTGTCCGCGACGGCCCGCGCAAATGTCATTCGAGTATTCATGAGTTCGTTACATTTGTCGTAATCATTTCTTCAACTTCTCGAACAGCACACGGCTGCGAAAATCCCTGTCGAAGATTGCTTCCACACGGTTCGCCTCATCGTATTTGACAAGGACACAATCGTCTAGCGGATCCAAACGGTTGCCTATGTAATAACACACACCGCTGTCGTCCGTCAGTGCCGGCCTACCATACGCCAATTCCAAATCCGCCCGCTGTTCTCCAAGTTTTAGACGCTTGGGGGCATAGACATGCTTTTTACAGTTGCCCCCATCATGGTCAAGTTTCTCGGACTTCCCGTCCTTGGACATAAGCTCTTTCGGAAGTGACAATGCCTTGAAAACGCCCGCCACCACGGTCAGGCCCCAATCATAATTGGCCACGTCGTCATACGAATAGAAGCGCAGCTCCCATTCCGACGCTTCCCGCTTGTCGGCAAGCGCAAGCATTAGCTGCTCGTAGGCGAGCGGCGGCCCGTAGTCGAATTCATGACGGTTCCACGCCACATTTTTGCTTTTGAAAAACTCCGCCGATTCCTCGGACGTTGGCTGCGTGAATATGTTGAACAGGCGACCGTCCTTGAACGCCATTATCGAGTGCGCTTTCTCCGCCTTGCCTTTTATCTGCGAAAACGTACATCTATAAAATCGCACCTCGCGGCCTTCGGACATGACGGCCATGCGAAACGGATCAAAACCCCAAGATTCTTGCGGCACTCGACCGACTGCCGCCTCTTCGCTGTCGCCGACCTTGAACACTGCACGATTGGCGGCATCTGCATTCCCGCACCCAACCAAGCCGAGCATCGCCGCTACCGCAACAGCCCGAGCAAACATCCTCCGCGTATTCATTTCGTGGCCTCCATTTTAGGCACCAGCAGACGACACTTCATTTGCGATGCGCCCTATGGCATAGAGCGGAAGATTGACAAGCCCATCTTGAACCAACCACGGGGCCATTGACGTGCGCACGGCGCAAGACGGCGCGAACTTTTCCCTGAAAACCTTGAGCGATTTCGCGCGAAGGTTGCGTTCCGCCTTAGCCTCGATCGGCACGATTGCGCCGCCGATTTCCGCCAGAAAGTCCACCTCGGCCTGCGAATCAGCCGCCGACCAGTAGAACGGGCGGATGCCGGCCGCCGCGCGAAGCTCCTGCTGTACGAACTGTTCGGTCAGCGCCCCCTTGAACTCGGTTAAGATTCGGCTTCCCTCGACAACCGTCCTTGCATCAAGCCGCGACTGTGCGCCTAGAAGCCCGACATCTACGCCAAAGAGTTTGAAGATATGGTCGGCGTATGCGTCAAGCGGCAAGTTTGGCTTGGCCGCGTTCCACACCCTGTAGGCGAGCCCCGCCGCCTCAAGCCACTCGAACGGATCTTTCAGGTCGCGCGAACGCATCTTGGCGCCGCCCGCGTTTTCCACCTCAGAGGCGACAAACCGCTTATCCGCCTTGCCGAGTTGCGAGGGGAGCGACCTCCAGACGGCGCGAATGCGCGGCACCTGCACCTTGGGCGCGTGTTTTGCAAAGTCGCGGTCGTAATCGGAAAGGATTTCCATCTGCTCCTCGCGCGCCGCCGCGAACGAACGGTTTTTCGCAAACGCCGCCACCGCCGCAGGCATTCCGCCTGTAAAAAGATATTCCTTGAGCCGACGCTCAAGCATTGAGTGAAACGCGCCCACGACGCGCATGTCGCCGGTTCCCAGCAAGTCCGCAAGCTTCTCTTCGCCGGTCGCGGCAAGGAACTCGCGGAAGCACATGGGATAAAGCGTCATGGAATTAGTCTTGCCGACAGGGTAGCCAGTCCCTTCGATCATGGATAGCCCGATCAGCGAACCCGCCGAGGCGATGCAATACTCGCTCGCGTCCTCATGCCAATATTTAAGCGACTTGAGCGCGGCGGGACATAGCTGGATCTCGTCAAGGATGATCAGCGTGTCCCCGGATGTAATCTCCGTATCACACAGTGCCTGTAGGCCAGAAAGAATGCCGCGCAAATCGAAGTCGCCCTCGAAAAGCGCCTTTGCGCTATCGCTCTTGTCAAAGTTGACATATGCAGTCTTGGCAAAACACGTCCGCCCAAACTCCTTCAAGAGCCACGTCTTGCCGACTTGCCGCGCCCCACTCAAGACAAGCGGCTTGCGATTCGGCTTTTCGCGCCAATTCTTTAGATTTTCAATCGAATATCGCTTCATTTCAAATACCCTTTCTCATGTTCACAGCAGTATTATATCATAATTTTTGGCGAAAGTCAATACGAACAACTCCACTCA
>JAGCPM010000214.1 GCA_017965685.1 Kiritimatiellia bacterium
CGCGAGACGATGACGCTCGGCCCCTTCGCTTCGCGATCGACCCTAAGGACGATTGCGCGAATCGTGTCGCCGATCTGGAAATCCTCGGTCGGGATGCGTTCCTTGGCGGGAAGGACCATTTCGACCTTGCCCACCTTCATGTAGATGTCGCGGCGGGCGATTGTCGAGACGGTGCCGGTGACGATCTCGCCGACTCTATCCTTGTATTCGCTGAAGGTATTGGTGCGCTCGGCTTCGCGTATCTTCTGCATTATCATCTGGCGCGAAGTCTGCGCCGCGATACGGCCGAGGGCCGAGGCGGGCATCTCGATCTCGAGGGTGTCGCCTTCCTTGAGCTGGCGGCCGCGGGCAAACCTTTGCGCGCGGGCGATGGGAATGAAGCCCGTGCCGACTTCCTCGTCCGAACATACGAAAGTATCGTATATATGGAGCGAAAGGTTCTTGCGGTCTATCACGACGCGCAAGTCGTTCGTCACGTCGCGGCTGCGGCGCGCGGCCTGCATCAGCGCCTGTTCTATGGCGGTGAGGACGATCTCGCGGCTCACGCCACGCTCCGCCTCTATGTTCTGGACCACCGCCAGAAGTTGGCTGTTCATTGCCATATTTCGCTCCTTTTATTCTGTCAAAAATCAAACATACCCTACCGGTCCGACGCACCCGCATCGCCGTGGATTTGTGTAGTTTACCAAAAATCCCCCGCCGGAATCAATACCCCGGCCGCATTTTTTTGCAAATACCGTTCCGGCCTGCCGTTTGCAACAGGAGGCCGTTTTTTGATATACTATCCGCCATGGATTCGAAAAACGGTTTCTTCGGCAAATGTTGCCTCTTCCTCGCAAGCGGATTCGGGCTTGGGCTTGTCGCCCCCTTCGCGCCCGGGACGTTCGGCTCGCTGCCGGGCGTGGCGTTCGCGTATCTGATCGCCCCATTCCCGCTCGCCGCGCGGATTTTCTTCGCCGGCCTTCTGGCGCTCGCCGCGATACCGCTGTGCGGCAAGGCCGAGAAAATCCTCGGGATAAAGGACGACGGCCGCATAGCCGCCGACGAATGGATGCTCTTTCCCATAGCGACGATTCTCGTTCCTATCGAGACGCTCCCATGGTGGTGGATGGCCGTGTTCTTCGCCGTCGTCAGAGCCATAGACATAATAAAACCCTTTCCCTGCCGCCAGTTGCAGGCGATACACGGCGGCTTCGGAATCGTGATCGACGACTTTGTCGCGAACCTCTATTCGCTCGCCGCCAACTACGCGATATTCCTCTACTTCATCAAGCAATGACCGACCACATTATACGGGTGACCGACCCAACAAAGCCGCTTGCGTTCGATCTTTCGAGGCCGCTGGAAGTCGAGGTCGGCTGCGGCAAGGGCAAATTCCTGACGAGCCGTGCGAAGGAGAACCCCGACTGCGATTTCCTCGGCATCGAAAGGATGCTCGAGCGGGTGCGCCTCTTCGACGGCAAATGCAGGCGCGGGAATATCGACAATGCGCGCGTCCTGCGGCTGGAGGCGCTCTATACCTTTCACTACCTCCTGCCCGCCCACCATGCGAGGCGCGTATACGTGTTCTTCCCCGATCCGTGGCCGAAGAAGAAGCACCATTCGCACCGCCTGTTTTCCCCGCTCTTCCTCGATGCGCTGTGGAAGCGCCTCGAGATCGGCGGCCGGATAGAGTTCGCGACCGACCATGAAGAATACTTCGGCGTCGTGAAGGAATGCTTCGCCGCCGACAGCCGGTTCCGGGAAGTGGAGCCTATGCCGCGCCCGCCGGAGGTCTGGACCGAGTTCGAGACCCTTTTCCGCTCGCAGGGCATGGCGGTGCATTCGGCCGCATGGCAGGCGCTCGAGGCCGATGACGCGCCGCTCGAACCTTTGAAGATACCGCCGGAAGCGCTTCCGCGCGAAGGCATAGAAAGAAGACCGAAGAAGAATGAAGACTGAAATATTGCGACTCGTCTCCGCCGAAACGGGAACGGGCGAGAGGCAGGTCGCCGCCGTGGAAAAACTCCTCTCCGAAGGCAACACGATCCCCTTCATCGCCCGCTACCGCAAGGAAGCGCACGGCAACCTTGACGAGGTCGCCATCGGCAAGATACAGGAGCGCCTGCAGTACCACGCCGAACTCGAGGAGCGCAAGGAAGCGATCCTCAAAACGATCGACGAGCAAGGCAAGCTCACGGACGAGCTTCGCGGGCAGATCGAGAGCTGCCACAAGAAGGCCGCGCTAGAAGACCTGTACCAGCCTTACAAGCCAAAGCGCCGCACCCGTGCGCAGGTGGCGAAAGAGAAAGGCTTCGAACCGCTGGCGGACGCGATATGGAACAACGACGCGAAGACCTTCGCCGCGGCTCCGGCGGAGGATCTGCAATACGCGCGCGACATCGTGGCCGAACGCATAGCCGACATGGCCAATGTGCGCGGATACGTCCGAAACCTTTTTGCGACGAAGAGCATGGTCAAGAGCACCGTGGTCTCGCCCGCGCCGGCCGAACCCACCAAGTTCGAGCAGTACTACGACTACGAAGAGCCGATAACCGCAATGCCCTCCCACCGCTATCTCGCGATAAGGCGCGGACAGCAGGAGAAGGTTCTTTGGGTACATTTGGAGGTGGATCGCGAAGCGGCCGTTGAAGGCATCATGCCGATGCTCCCGTGCGACAACCCGCAGATGCGGCTCGCCGCAGAAGACGCCTACAAGCGGCTTCTCGCGACCTCGTGCGAAATC
>JAGCPM010000215.1 GCA_017965685.1 Kiritimatiellia bacterium
ATCGCGAGATTGCGGGCGTCCTCGCGGTCCGCCGCAAGGAGAAGTTCGAGCGCCTCGGTCCCGCTCGCCATTCTTCCGGCCGCATTGATGCGTGGGCCGAGAAGGAAGCCGAAATCCTTCGAAGTCATCCGGTCGGCGTACTTCGTGGCCGCGCGGGCGTAGAGTTCCGCAAGGCCAAGCGGCGCATAGCGGCGGAAGAGCCTGAGGGCGGAGGCGACGAGCACCCGGTTCTGGCCGGAAAGCGGCATGATATCCGTCACCGTGGCAAGTCCCGCCAGGACGACGAGCGGGCCTGAGAACTTTTCGCCCGAATAGACGCCCTTCTCGACGGCGAGCTTCGTCAACGCGCCGGAAAGCATGAAGGCGACTCCCGCGCCGCAAAGGTTCGCAAGTTCTTCAGGCGCGGCGACGCGCGGATTCACGACCGTGCAATCGGGCAGCCTGTCGCCGGGAAGATGGTGGTCGGTCACGATGACCTCGACGCCCATCGCTTTTAGGAGGTCCACTTCGTCCACCGAGTTTATGCCGTTGTCGACCGTCACCACCAGCGACGCGTCGGGGTGCGTTTCGAGCATCCTGTCGATTGCGGCCTTCGTCATCCCGTAGCCCTCTTCGAGACGTTCCGGGAGGAATGCAGCCACCTTCTCTTCGCCGGATAGACGCGAAATCGTCATCGCGAGAATCGCAGTCGCGCAGATTCCGTCGCAGTCGTAGTCGCCGAAGACCACTATGCGGCCCGCGCGGCCGATATGCGAAAGTATCGTCTCGGCGGCCTTGGAGACGCCCGGCAGCAAGGATGGATCGGAAAGATTCCTGGCTGAGGGATTCAGGAACGCATCGAGCCCGGCGGAGTCCACCCCCCTCAGCGCGAGAAGTCTGGCCTTTAGAGGATCCAGCCCGGCCCCGGCGAGCGAATCGACGACGGCCTGGTCGACCGGCCTTTCCGATATTCCCTGCGCGGACATCAGATTGCGACTTCACGACACCAGCCGTGACTATCCTCTATTTCGCCGTACTGGATGCCCTGGACGGTCTCGAAGAGCTTCTGGAGGTGCGGGCCGACTTCGTCGCTTCCCGATATCTTTATCACGTCGTTTCCGCGGGTTATCTCCCAGACCGGCGTGACGACCACCGCCGTGCCGCACGCGGCTACTTCAGCGAAGGTCTTGATCTCCTCGTACGGGATGGGGCGGCACTCTACCTTCCAGCCGAGATCGGCCGCGCATTGCCTCAGGGACATGTTGGTCACCGAAGGCAGCACCGAGTGCGAGTCGGGCGTGACGTACGTTCCATCCGGCTTGATGCCGAGGAAGTTCGAGGTCGAGAATTCCTCGACGTAAGTGTGGGTCTTGGCGTCGAGGTAGAGTTCGACGGGCCAGCCTTCCTTCTTCGCCTTCTCGTGCGCGAAGAGGGAGGCGGCGTAGTTGCCGCCGACCTTAACGTCGCCCATTCCATGCGGCGCGGCGCGGTCCCAGTCGTCTAGAATCACGGCGCGGACGGGCTTGAGCCCCCCTTTGTAGTACGCGCCCACCGGCATGCAAAGCATTATGAAGGTGTATTCTTTCGCGGGGGCGACGCCGATCTGCGGGCCGGTGCCGATAAGGAGCGGCCTCAAGTAGAGCGAACCGCCGGTGCCGTAGGGCGGAACGAATTCCTCGTTCGCCTTGACCAGTCTTTCGGCAGCCTCGATGAACATCTCTTCCGGAACGGGAGGCATCACGCATCTGACAGCGGTGCGGTACATACGTTTGGCGTTTTCGTCAGGACGAAAAATCACCACCCTGCCCGACTTTTGACGGAAGGCCTTCATTCCCTCGAAGCACTCCTGCCCGTAATGGAGGCAACTCGCGCCTATATGCATCGTTATGTACGGGTCCTTGACGAACTCGCCCTTGTCCCATGCGCCATCCTTCCAAGTGTAGCGTATGTGGCAGTTCACGTCCGAAAAGCCGAAACCAAGTTTCGACCATTCTATGTCGTTGCGTGGCATTCTATCTTCTCCTTTGCTGGAACAGCGGCTGCGCGGCATCGTACAGCTCCTGGTCCCTTTGCATTTTTAAACTCACGGCGTTGCGGTCGATTTGCATCGCCATTCTGATCGATGCGGCGGCGGCCTGCTTCTTGCCGAGCCTGTACTGTGCGCGGCAGAGGTTCACCCAGGCGTCGGCGTTCTTGTTGGGCGCGAGTTTAACGTACTTCGAATACGCGGTCTCGGCGTCGGCGTTGAGCCCGGCGGCAAAGACGATCTCCGCGAGAGTCCTGAGTTCATTCTCGTCCGTCGCGCTGCCGATATAGCCGCGCACGAGCTGCGCAGCCTCCATCGTGCGGCCTATCGAGAAGTAGTTCATGGCGAGGATGTAGTTTTCCTGGCGGGTAAGGGGGGCCTTGCGGCGCTTCGCCTCGAGCATGTCGCATTCGCCCGTCACCCTCTCAAGACGCGTAGCGAGTTCGCGCAGACGCTCCGTGCGCTTGTTGTTGGGGTCGATCGCGTCCGTATAATCCATGAGTTCGCGTACGATGGCGAACTTGCGGTAGGGCATCAGCATCTCCTGCGCATAGCGGAAGACGGCTTCCGGAGAAGCGGGGTAGAGAAGCACCGCCTCGCGGTACGCCTGGGCGGCATCGGCGCGGCGCCCCTGCCGCGCGTACAGCCCGGCTATCGCGGCGCGCAGCTTGGAAAACGACTTCTGCCCCGCGAAGTCGCGCCTGTACATCGGGTCGGAGAGAAGCCGCCGCGTGTACCAGTCCCAGAAATCGCGGTCCTTCGCGGCCGTCTTTGCATCGTAGGGGGTAGGGTCCGCGTTGATCTTCATTATCAGGCCGTGCGGCGAGAGGTACGGATACATCCACGGGATGACGTAGCTTTCCTCGACGTAGAAGGAGTGCCTCAGGCGGTCGTGGTCGAACATCATCCTGGTGAGAATTCCGTTGATCTCCATCACACCGAGCGCGCCCGTCACCTGGACACGGCCGTTTTCGATCTTGAGGTCGCCATTCGCCTCGCGCACGCCGCGCTGGACCTCGTCGATGTATATGTTGAACGCCTCGCCGGAATCCTCCTTCGAAGGAATCCATATCTCGTCGCCGTAGAGGTCGCGCTGGACGCTCATGTAGGTGTCGTCCGCAAGCGCATTCTGCGTTATGAGGTAGACGTCGCGCCGAAAGTCGGCCGAATATATCATGTAGGTCGGGACGAACCTGCCCGGATCCGTGCCGCCAAAGAATATGGAGAACGGCTCCATCGGCTCGGGCCAGTCCGGATCGGGAAGCGGCTCTTCATCCGCCACGATCTGCGCGTTTATGGCCTTTGCGCCGTCAAGC
The DNA here is from genome assembly GCA_017965685.1 of Kiritimatiellia bacterium. Classification (GTDB taxonomy): domain Bacteria; phylum Verrucomicrobiota; class Kiritimatiellia; order RFP12; family UBA1067; genus UBA1067. The sequence continues at coordinate 3,322 of JAGCPM010000215.1, forward strand.
TGGTACGCGCCGAACTGCCAGCCGAAGGTGTGGCCGTTCTGCTCGCAGCCGCCCAGCTCGAAGACCATGCGCTCGTCAGGGTAGTTCTGGACCACCGGAAACACGAGCGCCACGAAAAGCACTGCGCCCGAATAGATTCGCCTGTAGCGGGAGGGGATGAGCGCGCCCGCGAAGACGAGGCCGTAGCCGATCCACAGCGCAATCATCGCGTGTGATGAGATAAACTTCACCTTCTGTATGAAGCCGTCCTGAACGTCGCCCTTCACCTGGGCGAGAAGGATAAGGAGGAATGACATCATCAGGAAACAGCTCGCCGCCGCGCCCATCCACTGCCAGAATATCTTGCGCTCCGTCTTCCTGACCACCCACTTCGCCGCCGCGAAAGGCACGGCGAGAAAAGGTATCAGGATGTCGGTGAACTGGAGCCTCACGTCCCCGAAGTAGTGCCACATCTGGCGGAAGAAGAACTTCAGAAAATCGCCTACTCCAGTGAAGGATGGGAATCCAATCGCCTCGTACTGTCCGCGCTGTATGGCGTGCTTGAAGCCTTCCCACGTGCGAGGATAGCCCCAGTTCATCGGCGGGTTCCTCAAATCGCTCACGATTGGCATGTAGACGTAGAAGCTCACCCCGAGTTGCGCAAAGAACGCCGCGCCGGCGACGCTTCTCCCGTGCGGCAGAGTCAGCGGCATGAGGGCGAGGAGGATGAAATTCCAGGCTATCGGCCAGCAGAACCACCAACTCGCCGGGTGAGTGAGCCCGTTCATCGCGCCATGCTTCAAGAGGACGAACGCGGCGATGTGGAGTCCGGCCACCGGTATCGCGAAGCAAAGCCCCCTCTTCGTGAACCACGCCATCGCGAACATCGCAACGAGGAGTACTGCGAACACGAGCGTCGATTTCGTCCACGGATATTTCGGGCCGGAATAGCCCTGAAGGCTTGCTTCAGGGACACTGGCCGCGACCAGTATCGCCGCAAGCGCGCATGCGGCGGCTATCGCTAGGGGCTTTACGAGCTCCATATCGGAAATCTTTTTCTCTTCATCCTGCAGCGCCGCATAAGCCGCAGCTCCCGAGCTGCCCATCACAAACATCGCGACAAGCGCGTACTTCCAGGGCGCGACGAGCGGCGCGACGCTCGCGGAAACGCCCGTCCATTCGGCCTTGCCCGTGAAGAGCGTGAAGGAAAGGAACATCGCCGCGACCCCGACCCCGCATCCGTAGAGTATTGCCTCCCTGGCCGTCGTCTTCTCGCCGCGGCGGTCGAACACATGCGCCGCGAGAAGAGAGCCGGCGATCAGAATCACCGAAAGCACAATCAGGGAGCCGGAAGGACATGACGCCACGCTGGGAAGGGCCTCGTGCTTCGCTATCACACCGTTCTGCATCAGCGCGTGCGCTCTTTGCATATCGCCGTCCATTACTGCTCCCGACATAAGGAAGAGAGCGATCACGCTCCATACAAAGGATGCGCCGGAGCCGAG
>JAGCPM010000216.1 GCA_017965685.1 Kiritimatiellia bacterium
CAGTCGGCCCCGATCCGCGCGATCCGCTGCCGCCCAAGGTCGAGAACCCGAAGAAGCCCGAGGAATACGCGAGCGCCGAACTCGCCTACGAGGTGGGCTTGCGCCTCGACCAGTTCCAGAACGGCATCCTCGACCCGGTGCCGTACTACAAGCGCGCGCTTGAAATCGACCCCGACTACACGCGCGCCAACGTTGCCATGGGCGTGCGGCTCGCCAAGAACGGCTCGTTCGCCGAGGCGAAGCCGTACCTCGAGCGCGCCGTCGCCCGCGCCACGCAGAACCACACCCGCGCCCTCGACGCCGCGCCGGAATACTACCTCGCGCTCGTCGAACGTCATCTCGGCGACTTGAAGCGCGCGGAAGACCTCTTCTGGAGATGCACATGGCGCCTCACGCACAAGAAGGAGTCTTATGTGGAACTCGCCCGCATCGCGGCGCTTCGCGGCGACTGGCAGGAGGCGTTGGCGCGAATCGACGATGCGCTCGCCCTCGGCCAGGACGAAGCAAAGCTCTGGACGCTCAAAGGAATTTTCCTAAGAAAGTTGTCCACTAATGCAAATCTCTGTGCCCCTGCGTCTCTGTGTGAGATAAACAGTTGTTTTGAAAAGGCTCTGAAATGCGACCCGCTGGAGTATTGGGCGGTAGTTGAGAAAGACGGTTTCACCGCTGCCGAGAAGAACCGCGGACTCAAGGCGCAGCAGCTTCTGGAGTGCGTTAGCGACTACTGGGGCATCGGCCTCTACGACGAAGCAATCGCCCTCTGCGACGTCGCGCTTGCAAAAGCCGCCGCCGAGCAGCCCTACGAAACCGAAGGCGCGTTGCCGCTCAAGGACACCATCGCCGCTTGCGACAGCTACAAGAACGCGCTATTCGGCTATTTCAAGGGCGCGGCGCTTGCGAAGAAAGGGGACATGGCGGCGGCAAAAGGCGCGTTCGCCGCAGCAAACGCAATGCCGACAGACTACTGTTTCCCGAACCGTCTGGAAGAAGAGGAGGTCTTGATGATTGCCTCAAAGGTCGCACCGGAACTTGCGAACACGTGGTACTACCTTGGCAGCTGCGAATGGAACCACGACCGCAAGGATGTCGGTCTTGCAGACTGGAAACGTTGTGTAGAACTTTGCGAAGCCACTAACCACTACGCACTAGGCACTAACCACTCTGCTTACGCTCTTGCGCTTCGGTGCATCGGCTTTGCGCTTTCGCATCCCGGAACATACTTCACAAACACGGGCGTTCCTTCCGGCGTTCCGAGCAAGGAGGCATACGAATACTACTTGAAGTCGCTGGAAGCCGACTCCGGCAACTTCCGCACGCTCGACGAAGCGGGCAAGCTGGCGGAGAAACTTAACATCCCGGCGGCTGAACGGCTAGCGCTGATGGAGAAGTACCGCGCTACGGTCAACAAGTACGATCCGTGCATACTGCGACTGGCATACACTTACAACGCCGTTGGACGCTACGCCGAGGCGCATGAAATCCTCACGACGCGGCGCTTCCACGTCTGGGAGGGTGCGGACGGACTTCTCGCGCCGTTCGTGGAGTCGTGCCTTGGCCTTGGACGTTCGCTGATGGAAAATGGCGACTACAAGGTGGCGCTCAAGTATTTCGAGGAGTCGACGACCTATCCTGAAAATCTTCAGGCCGGACGTCCCGGCGACGCTGGCACCGAGCCGAAGAGCCGCTACTTCATGGCGCAGTGCAAGAAGGCTCTCGGCGATGCGGCTGGATACAAGGCGGAACTTGAAAACTCTCTCAAGGGCTGGATCCACGCTGGCGAGATGGACTACTGGCGCGTGAAGGCGCTCAGGGAGCTCGGACGCGACGCCGAGACCGCGCCGCTCATAGCAGAACTGAATACGGCGATCAATGAACTTGAAACTCCCCAGCCTGAAATCATCAACGCCTACGCGAAGTTCGCCGGCGACAACTCCGCCATGGAGCGCGCCGCGAAGAACCGCGAAAGGGCCGGAGAGCTCAAAAAACTCCTTGAAGAAATATCGAGATGAAAATACAGAAATGTGAGAATGTTGACAAAGGTTGATTCGCCATGAACAAGTTTCTTCTGTACTTTTCTATCGTCGCGTCGATCGGCGGGTTTCTGTTCGGATTCGATTCCGGCGTCATCTCCGGCGCCGAAAAGGCGATCCAGGCGGAGTTCGCCCTTGACGCGTTTTGGCACGGGCTTATCGTCTCCGTCGCGTTAATCGGTACGCTCTTCGGCGTGTTCACGGCGGGGAAGCCGAGCGACCTTTTCGGACGCCGCCCAACATTGTGGGCGATGGCGATTCTCTTCCTTGTATCCGCTCTTGGCTGTGCATTCACTCCAATGGACGCAATTATCGGTCCCCACGCGCTCGGCTGGTTCCGGTTCATCGGCGGCCTAGCCATCGGCGGCGTTTCGGTTGTCGTGCCGCTTTACATTGTCGAGATTGCGCCCGGAAAGTGGCGCGGACTTCTTGTCGGGCTCAACCAGTTCAACATAGTTTTCGGCATCCTTGCGAGCTATGTGACAAACTATCTTGTCGCGTGCTATATGCCAGGCTTCGATCCGCGCATCGTATGGCGTGTGATGCTCGGCGTAGAGTGCTTTCCGATTGTCGTGTTCATGCTCCTGCTTGCCACGATACCGGAATCCCCGCGCTGGCTTGTGCGCGTCGGCCGCATAGCGGATGCGGCAGCCGTTTTGGCCCGCGTTGGGTGCGATAAAGTCTCTGAGACGGTCGAGGAGATAAAGGCATCGCTCCTTGCGGCCGCCAACGGCGCGGACGTGCCGCTTTTCCAGCGGAGGTTCTTCAAGCCGATACTGCTTGCGTTTTTCATCGCCTTCTTCAACCAGATAAGCGGCATCAACGCGATCAACTACTATGCGCCGCGCATCTTCCAGATGATATTCGGCGATGGGTCGTCTCTCGCTGCGCTGGCTGGTACGATGGGCATGGGGCTGGTCAACCTCGTATTCACTGCGCTCGCTTTTGCGGTGATAGACAAGGTCGGACGCCGCATCCTGATTATGATAGGCGCAGTCGCGATGATTGTCGCACACTCGCTTGTCGCCTGGCAGCTGTCGCTTCAGTCGCCCAACTCGACAATCGCCGTCATCGGCATCTTCGGGTTCATTGCGGCTTTCGCGATGTCGTCGGGAGCGTGCCTGTGGGTCTATGTCTCCGAGGTTTTTCCGAACACGGTCCGCGCCAAGGGGCAGGCCTTTGGATGTTTCACGCACTGGTTCCTTTGCACTATTATCAGCTGGACGTTCCCGATGGCGGCTGAGCGCGCCGGATCGTGGACCTTTGCGTTTTTCGCCGCAATGATGGCCTGCCAGTTTGCATGGGCGTTCTTCTTCATGCCAGAGACGAAGGGTGGCACGATAGAGGATATTGAAAGGAGGCTTGGAATATCATGACGGAGAGGATTAAATCGCTGCTCGATCGCATATTTGACAAGGAGCAGGCGAAGTTCCGCCGCGACGTGGACTGGAAACCGCTTCTCGACCGGTTAATCGCCGATGGCATAGGCGATGAAGCGCGTGCGCGCATCGGCCTCGAGGAAATGCTCAAGGCGGAGACTCCCGCCTTCATGGACGGCGAGCGCCTTGCATTCCTTCGCACCGTGCGAGAGATTCCCGACCTTCATTCCGATGCCGAAATGGATGCGCGCCGTGCTGCGGGAACCGCGTTTGGCGAGAAGGGCGTGGTATTCAACCTGACTGCCGACTTCGCGCCGACGATACGCGACGGACTTGGTTCGCGGCTTTCCGAAATGGAAGAGCGGCTTGCGCAATGCCGTGCAGAAGGCGACGCCGCGGGAATTGAGTTCCTGGAGAACGCGATTCTCTCCGCAAAGGCCGTGCTGGAGCTTGCGGAGCGCTACCGTGCCGAGGCCGAAAAGCGCGGACTTGACGATATTGCAGCGACGCTTGCGCAGGTGCCGCGAAAAGGAGCACGCACGTTCCACGAGGCATTGCAGTCGCTTCGCATTCTGCACTACGCCATGTGGTGCGAGGGAGAGTACCATTGCGGTCTCGGGCGCATCGACCAGTATCTCTATCCCTACTACGAAGCGGATGCCAAGTCTAGCCGTCTCACGGAGGCGGCGGCTCTTGAGGAGCTTGAGGAGTTTTTCATCGCGTGCAACCGGGATAGCGACCTATACATCGGAATACAGCAGGGCGACAACGGCCAGTCCGTCATGCTGGGCGGCGTCACTCGCGACGGAAAGAGGGCGTTCAACGCGCTGTCGCGGCTTTGCCTAAAGGCTTGCGGCGAACTGAAGCTTGTCGATCCGAAAATCATTCTGCGCGTTGATAAATCCACTCCGCTTGAAATATACGAACTTGGCACGGAGCTTACGGCGAAGGGCCTCGGCTTTCCGCAGTACGCGAACGACGACGTGGTGATACCGGCGCTTCAAAGATGGGGCTACGAGCTGGAGGATGCACGCGACTATTCCGTCGCCGCGTGCTGGGAGTTCTTGATTCCCGGATGCGGCATGGACATCAACAACATCGATGCCGTGAGTTTCGTCGGGTCGCTTGATGCGACGTTGCGAAACCTCGCACAGAGGTGCAAAGACGCACAGGACGGGTTGAAGTACGAGGCTGTGGAGAAGGGGTTTCTTGCTGAAATACAGCGCCGGGCGGATGAGCTTGTCGAGAAGTACAAACATGTTGAAATACTGCCAGGTCCTTTTGTGTCGGTCATATCGCGAGGTTGCATCGGGAAAGCCCGCGATATCTCGAAAGGCGCGAAGTACAACAATTTCGGGATACACGGCACCGGCATTGCCGTGGCGGTGGATTCGCTCGCTTCCGTCAAGGAACTCGTCTTCGAGAAGAAACTCGTTTCTCTTTCCGTGCTTGTCTCGCTTCTCGATACCGATTTTGCCGGTCGCCCCGATGTGCTGGTCGCGGCGAAGGCCGCTCCGAAGATGGGCAACGCCGATCCGCGCGCGGATGAAATCGCCAAGCGCGTGATTGGATTCTGGGGCCGCGTTTTCGACGGCAAGCGCAATGACAGGGGCGGGATATTTCGTCCCGGCACGGGGAGTGCCATGTACTACATCTGGCATGCGCGGGAGGTGCCGGCGTCGCCAAGCGGGCGTCGCAGGGGCGAGCCTCTTTCCGCAAACTGGGCGCCGTCGCTTGATGTTCCTGTCAAAGGACCGGTGAGCGTGGTAAGGTCCTTCACCGAACCGGACCTCGGCCCTGTCTGCAATGGCGGGCCTCTCACGATAGAGATACACGATTCTGCATTCGCGATGTCTGATGGCGTCTCCAAGGTTGCGCATCTTGTGAAGTTCTTCATCGAGCGCGGCGGACACCAGATGCAGATAAACACGATCAACCGCGAGACGCTCAAGGATGCACAGAAGCATCCCGAGCGACATCGCCACCTCATTGTCCGAGTCTGGGGCTGGAGCGGTTATTTCGTGGAGCTCGACAGGGAATATCAGGATCAGATCATCAAGAGAATGGAGCTTGTCGCGTGACGGGGCGTGTTTTCGAGACAAGGGAGTTTACTCTTCATGACGGGCCGGGCGTGAGGACGACCGTGTTTATGAAGGGGTGCCCGCTTCGCTGTGCGTGGTGCCACAATCCAGAGGGACAGTCGTTCGAGATCGAGACGATGATTCGCAAGAATGGTGACAAGACCTTATGCGGACGGGACTGGACGGCGCATGCACTTGCGGACGAACTCCTCAAGAACGCCGACATGATGGCGCAATCCGGCGGCGGTGTCACTTTTTCCGGCGGCGAGCCGCTTGCCCAGCCGGACTTCCTGCGCGAAATCGTTTCTCTCCTCAAGGAAAGCGGTGTACATGGCGCGATCGAAACGAGCGGATATGCTCCGGCTGTGGTATATCGTGACATAATTCCCCGGTTCGATTTCGTCTATCAAGACGTGAAACTTCTTGACGCGGCGGCGTTCCGCCGCTGGACAGGAGGCAGTCTTTCGGTTGTGCTGGAAAATATAGCGTATTTGCGCGGGTGCGGCGTGCCGTTCGCCTTCCGGGTTCCTCTGATTCCCGGCGTGAACGATGATGCCGCGAGCCGTGCCGCCTTTGCGGCGTTTGCCGACGGGTGCAAGGTGGAATATTTGCCGTACAACACGGCGGCGGGCGCGAAGTATCCGTTGCTGGGTCGTGCGTATCCAATGGGAGCAATCACATGAAATACACATTGGCGGTTTGCGTGGCGTTTGCGAGCTTGGCCGCTTGCGCCGATACGGAGTTTGTCGAGGGAAGCTGGAAAGTGGCTTTCGCCGACGAAAACGCTTGTCTCATTCTTTCGCACAAGGAGGGGAACGCCGAGTTATCTGGCAACCTGTCGTTCACGGGTCCTGCCGAAGTCACCGGTGCGGGAGTCGGAAATGACGAGTCCATGGCGAAGTGGCGCATCACATCTTCGCGCGACGGATTCCCCAATCGGCTCGCGCTTGTCGATACACGCGACAATGTGAACGGCTACATCGCGTTCCAGTCCGACGGAGAGGGCATCACACTGCTCGTTTACCACCGCACGGCGTTCGCGTACCCGGGCGTTCTCTCGTTCGGCGGAACCCTTCGCTATCGCGGCGACGCATATCCTTGCTCGTTGACGCCCAAGGCCGGCGACAGGGTCTTGTCCGTAAAGAGCGGCGATGCCATCTCCCTTGACGATGATGCGCTTTTCTCTCCTTCTACGGACGAGGCGCTTGCGTTCAAGGGGGTTAAGTTGAAATCAGATGGCGGAATGTCGCTGGCGTCGGCGCGTCTTGCAATCGATGATGCGACGCGGAACTCGTTCTCGTTCAAGATTGTCAAGGATTGGTACAAGACGCGCTGGGTGCCTAACTGGCGCGCCCCGAACCGTAGCCGTTCGCCTCATGCGCCCACGGGCTGGCTCAGTTGGAACACATACTTCGACACCGCCGGCTCAAAGGAGAACCTTGACGAAGCGCGTTTCGCCGCGAAACTGTTCAAGCCGTTCGGCATGGAATTCTGGAATATCGAATCATGGCAGGACAACTCGCCGAAACTTCCCGTATCGAATTTCCACAATATGGACCTCGAGACCTACAAGGTGCAGTTCCCGGAGGGAATGAAATGGCTCGCGGACGAAATAAGGGAGCTCGGCTTTAGGCCGGGACTCTGGATGGCGCCATATGGAACGGGCAACGATGATTTCTACGCGCGGCACAAAAACTGGTTTCTGCATGGCCGGGACGGCAAGCCGGTTCGCTCGTGGAACGGAAAGTACACGCTCGACCCGACCGCGCCCGGCGCGCTGGAGCATCTGACTTCGATATTCGACAAGGCCTCGCACGAGTGGGGGTATGAGTTCTTCAAGATCGACGGGATGTCGGGCCGCAACCACGGCTACTCGGCCCATCTTTACGAACGGCCCGAGATCCGCGCGCTCATGCACGACCCGAAATGCCCCAACCCGTTCGAGCGCACCGTAGCCGCGTACAGGAAGGGGATTGGCGAAGACCGCGTCTTCCTCGCCTGCCAGGGGCATTTCACCGGTGCGGAGGCGGGATATGCCGATGCAAGCCGCACGGGCGCGGATATCGTGCATCCAAACGAGCCTGTAAAGTGGGAGAATATTCTCCTTCAGGCGAGATGCACGGTGAACCAGTTCTTTGCACACTCAAACGTGTTCTGGTCGGACCCGGACTGCATGCTTGTCTCCCAAAACGCTCTCGCGCGCGAACAGGCGCAGGTCGAGACGACGGTCGTTGCGCTCCCGGGGCAGCAGACTTTCGCCGGCGACAAGCTCGCGGAACTTGCACTCGACCGCGTAAAGCTGATCCAGCAGGCGCTGCCTGTGTGTCCGACGCGTCCGGGAAAACTCTATCCGATGTTCGGGCATTTACCCGTATGGGATCTTCACGTATCGCGTCCTTTTGGCGAGTGGCACATTGTAGCGCTCTTCAACTGGAGCGACGAGGAGAGGGAGATAGCCGTGGACTGGCAAGAAATAGGCGAGAGCGGCGAGCGCGTCTTCGTAGTGTGGGAATTCTGGACCGATGCCTACTTTGGAGAGAGAAAGGGCTCTCTCGCCGCGGCTGTTCCGCCGCGCGCTGTGCGGCTCTTTGCGCTTCAACCGTATGCCGGCCACCCGCAGTTCCTCACGAGCGATCGCCATCTGACGCAGGGCGCCGTTGGGCTTTCGGACCAGAAGTGGGAGGGCTCGCGCCTTGACGCAAAAATTGCCGCAGTGGGCGGTTTTCCCCAGGTCGTGCGGTTTGCCGTGCCCGAGGAATGGAAGATTGAAGGCGCAACGGCTGACGGTGCGGATGTGAAGACAAAAGAGGAGTACGGCGGAAGGGTGGTGTCAGTGGAGCTTGAAGTTCCACGCTCGGGCGTCGTAGACCTTTGCCTTGATTTTTCATCAAACAAGGAGACACGCAAATGAAAACACGAATCGGTCGTATCGCGCCAGTCGCGCTTGTTGCGGTGGCGTGTCACATCCCGCTTTTTGCGGGACTTCTGGATAACGCATGGATAAAGGGCGTCACTGACAAGGATCCTCTCTCCTACGCCTGCGGAGAGGAGATTGTGTTCAAGTTGACGCCGATGGGTGTCGAGGGTGAAATCCCCGAAGGCGAATACAAACTGCAATGGGATAAGAGCGACGATTACGGTTCTCAGGAAAAAGGTGAAGTTCCGTTTACGTCAGAGCCGTTCATATACAAGACGCGTCTGGACAAGCCTGGCTTTGTGCGCTTGACGGCGTATGTAGTTGATCGGAACGGGAAGCGCGTCGAGAAGAAGTTCACCGGCGACGCTTCCACTCCGGAAGGGCGCAAGGCAATGAACGAGTTCGAAAGGTCCAACAAGGCCGTGTTCTTCGACGGAGGGGCCGGGGCGGCCGTGGATTCGCTCGCTCTTTCGCCCGAGGGCGAGCCTGCCGACTTCGACGAATTCTGGAAGGGCCAGTTCGCCCGGCTTGACAGAGTGCCGGTCAAGGCGGAACGCATCGAAATCGAAAGTCCAGACCCCAGAGCGCGGCGTTTCGCCGTCCGCATCGATTGCGCGGGACTCAGGCCGGTGACTGGATACCTTTCGGTTCCCAAAGCGGTGGACGAGGGCAAGAAGTTTCCGTGCCGCCTCGAAACGCACGGTTACAGCGGCGACAACTGCACGCACACGAGGCCGGAATGGACCGTACCAGGCATGATTGTTCTCAACATCAACGCGCACGGGCTGAAGCTCGAGGAGTTCGGCGCGACCGATGCTGATACCAAGGCGCTCCGCTGGGAGATACGTTCGCACGACAGGCGCTATGCGTTCGATCCTGAGCAGAACAAAGATCCGGAAACCGCCTACTTCAACGGAATGGTGCTGAGAGTCAAGCGCGCCTTGCAGTACCTCAAGACCATAGAAGGATGGGACGGCGTGAACCTCGAAGCCAGCGGCGGCAGCCAGGGCGGGCTCCAGACGATATGGGCGGCGGGTTGCGGAGAAGGCGTGACGCTCGCAAACTCCGGAGTAACGTGGTGCTGCGACATGCCTATGAACAATGTGCGCTTGGATTGGAAGGCTGCGAGCAACGGATGGTACATCAGCTGGGTGCCGGGCATCTCCTATTACGACGCCGTGGCCTGGGCGAAACGCATACCCGAAACCTGCCGCACCAACATCACCCGCGCAGGACTGGGCGATTACTGCTGTCCTCCGATGGGGCTGGCAAAGCTCTGGAACGCCATCCCGGGCAAAAACAAGTCCATCAAATGGGTGCAGGGGTCGCAGCACGGATACGTTCCGCCGGACTATGACGGACGCGATTTTGTGAAAGAGGTCAAGTAATAACTAAAACTCATAAGGAGGAATGCTGATGAAACGTTTCGAAGGCAAGGCGGAAATCCTCATCGAGTGCCACGGCAGATTCGACGTTCCGACCGCGCTCCGCATTTGCAATGCTCTTGAAGAGTATTCGCCGTATTGGGTCGAGGAGCCCGTCATCCCCGATACGATGCGCGCACTCGCAGACGTGAGAAGTCGCGTTCGCGTGCCGATTGCCTGCGGCGAAAGACTCTACACAACGCAGCAGATACTTGACGCGATAGAGCTTCGCTGCTGCGACTACCTTCAGCCGGATTCGTCTCATGCCGGCGGCATAACCGGGATGAAGCAGATCGCCGCAATCTGCGACGCGCACCACATTCCGTTCTGTGCGCACAATCCATCCGGCCCTGTCGCGAACGCCGTGACGCTCGCCTTGGGCGTCTCGACGCCCGGCTACTGCATCCACGAGACGCTTTTCGACGACGTGCCGTGGCGCAAGGATGTCATCGACGAGGACGTGCGCTTTGCCGACGGGTTGATGTATCCTTCGGATCGCCCAGGCCTCGGTATCGAGCTGAATGAAGAGGCTGCGAAGGCGCATCCCAAACAGGATCACTGGCTGCGGCACTATGTCGGCACATTGACGAACATCCGTCCGCCGGACAGCGTGAAGTACTACCACGGATGATAGGAGCATTGGCCATGATCGTCTATCTCGGATGCTATACGGGTGAGGTGAATCCGAATGGCCTAAAGGTGCTGGAGCTTGACGAAAACTCCGGCGCAATGTCCGTTGTCGCCGAATATCCCGTCTCCAATGCGCTCTACCAGGCGCTTTCGCCGGACGGGAAATATCTCTACTCCTGCACCGGCGAAGGAATATCCTCGTTCAGTGTCGAAGGACTGAATAAAGTCGATTCGATTGCACTTGGGAACTGTGTCTGCCATGTTGCGGCGATGCCGGACGGCAAGCAATTGGTATTTGCCGATTACCTTGGCGGATTTGCCGGTTCCGTCGAGGTTGAGGAAGGTAAGTTCGGCAAGCTTGTCAAGCATCAGCATTCCGGCTCTGGACCGAATCTGCCGCGCCAGGACAAGGCGCACTGCCATCAAGCGATGCCGACGCCCGGCGGGAATGGCTATTGCGTGGTCGATTTGGGGCTTGACCGGCTTGTAGAGTATCCGGCGGGTCGAGTATTTAATACTTTGCCCGCTGGTGCGGGCCCGCGTCATCTTGTATTCCATCCCAACGGAAGCCTCGCGTTTCTCGTCTATGAGCTCGGCAACCTCGTCTCGTCCCTTTCTTGGTCGCCCGAAGCAGGCTTCCAGCAACTCGAGACCTGTCCAACCCTGAACGATTTCCATAGTTCCATAATTCCATATTTTAACAATTCCACAATCCCACATTCTTCTTACCTTGCGGCTGCGATTCGCTTCACGCCGGATGGAAAAGAAGTCGTCGTCTCCAATCGCGGCGAGAATTCGCTTGTCGTTTTCGGCTTCGATGAAGCGACCGGGAAGCTCGCGTTCAAGGCTCGGACGATGCTTTCGGGCAACTGGCCGCGTGACTTCATTTTTGTAAACGATACTCTTGCGCTCGTCGCCTGCGAGCGCTCTGGAGAGTTGCTCGCAATGCGCTACGACCCGTCAACCGGCGTTTTCTCGCAAATCGCCGCGCTTGGCGGCCTCCACCGTCCAGTGGCGCTTACACCCAATCCACGCACACACTCCTATCTTTAGGATGTTTGCGCGGGGTGGTGATTTTGGTATAATATACTCCCCGTTTCTCATTCATGAAGCGAGTGTGCCAGAACGGCACGCTCAAGCGGGGGCTTGACAGCCTTCATCCGCAGAAACGCGAGGAGCACCTCGTTTTTCATTTGACTTGCGCACGACCAAAATGATACAATACGCGGCGTATTTGTTCACGAGCGAGGCGCGAATATGAAGAAAACAGACTCGGAAAGACGGCTCAAGTACGCCATGGTCGGCGGAGGGAAAGGCTCGTTCATCGGCCCGATCCACCGCATGGCGATAAGAATGGACGACCTTGCGGACCTTGTCGACGGATGCTACTCGCACTCCGGCGACTGGCGCGCGATGCTGGAGCGCTGCCGCGGCAGGGCGGATTTCATATCCGTCTGCACGCCGAACGACTCGCACTACGAGATCGCGAAGACCGCGCTCGAGGCGGGCTTTGACGTCATGTGCGAAAAG
>JAGCPM010000217.1 GCA_017965685.1 Kiritimatiellia bacterium
CCCGCGCCGCCGCTCTTGACGGTGGCGCTCACCATGCCGTCTATCCTGAACGACATCTCGCCGATGAACGGCGCATCGTATCGCACAGGCACCGCGAAAGTTCCATCGGCCATAGTCTCGATGTTTCCGAGAAGAGTCATGCCGACCGTCTCGGAAGGCGTGAAGCGCATTTGCCCGAGCCGCGCGCCCTCTGGCGCCTCGACTGAGATGATGAACCTGAACTCGTCGCCGACCTGGACGGAGGGTTTATCCATCTTCAATGTCGCCTTGACGTCCGGAGCCTCCTGCCTGACGCCGTTTATGGTAAAGGAGGTGCCGCCGCCGGCCATGTTGAACAGCTGCTGTTGCATCTGCCGCATCTGTTGCATCTGCTCGTCCATCTGGCGCTGCATCTGCTCGAAGATATCCTGGGCGAGCGCGCCCTGCGGCGCGAAGACGAGAACCGCGACCGCGAACGAGGCGAGGGCGCGTATTATCCTGCCGGAGACAAACATCACGGACGCGAACGCAAAGAGCGCCGCGACGATTATCGAGACCCTTCCGCGCCAGTCATGCTTCAATACGGGACGCAGCACCGACCGCCATACCGGCAACTCCGCGTCGCCGCCGAGTTTCCTGGAAAGCGCGGCGACGATTCCCCTTTCTATCGCGGGAGTCTGACCGATGCGCCATTCGAGCGCTGAATATATCTTCATCGCCTTCGACCAGTTGCCGTCGATCGTGTGGCAGGCGGCCTCGTTGAGACGCGCCTCCGGGAAAGCGAACTTTGCGAACTCCTCCGCCTTCGGATTGCGGCAGGCTTTGCGCCAGCGGAAAGATTCGTCCTCGGGAAGCTCCCGCGAAAGCGCGATCACGATCCCATCCGGCATTCTGAAACCGTCCTCGCCCTCGGCATCGAGTCCGGCGAGCGCGGCCTGGGTGCCGGGCTTCACGTGCACAGGCAGAGGCTTGGTGGATACGGACCTTTCGCCGCCGTCGCCCGCGCCACTGTAGGAAAACTCGAGCGCGGGAAATTCGAGAAGGCCTTCCTTCAACGGACGCACCCGATACGTCAGCCGCCTGCCGTCGCGGAAGGTTTCGGTCTTCGCGCCGGTATCGTACACCCTCCACGTCTTGCGGTCGACGGTCTTAGCGAGAGCCGGCGGGTGAATGTCTTTGAAATCGGCCTCGCCGGTAAAGTCGATCGACAGTATCATCGGGTCGCCGAGGCGGACGTTGTTCGCGTCGAAATGCGCCCTCGCGCGGAGTCCTTCGCCGCTAAGCCCGTTAAGGACTATCGCGCACAGCATCGCGCCCGCCGCAAACGCGCCGCTCATCTTCCGCTCCTTACGCTGTAGAGCAAAGTTATTGACTCCTTCGAATATTTATCGAGGAACATAGATGAAAGACCGCGCACGCTGCCAACGCTCCTCACCACCTTCAGCGCCGCCGCGTCGCTCACGGAATCTCCGCAAGAAGCCTTTATCGCACTCGAGACTATCCGTCCGCCCTTGTCGAAGCGTATGGATATCTTCACGACGCCCTCCTTGCCTATCTGCGGCGAGATTTCGCGCCACTTCTCGTCCATACCGAGCTTCACGAGCCCTAGGCAGCGCGATTCTTCGTTTGGCGCGATCTGCTCGGTGGTGCCGGGCTTGTAGCCTTGATTCAGCAACCTCTTGATCTCCTCGTCGGTCAGGCGCTTCGGGCCCGTCTTGCCGTTGGGTTGCGGAGGTTTCGGTTTTTCTTTGGGCGGCTTCGGCCTTTCCACATCCTTCGCGCTCTCGCGCATTTTCTTGAGCTTCTCCTCGCGCAGTTGGGCAGCGGTCTTCTTCGGCGGCTCTGGCTTTGGCTCGACCTTTTTTGGGGGTTCTGGTTTAGGTTCGACCTTCTTGGGAGGCTCGGGCTTCTTTTCCTCGACCGGAATTACAGATTCCTGCGGCGGCGGAGGCGGCTCGGGCTTGGGCTGTTCCGGTTCCGGCTTCGGCGGTTCCGGTTCTGGTTCAGACTCGGCAGGATCCTCCAAAGGCGGCGGCTCGTCTTCGTTGCCGTCGAGGTTTTCCTTAACGACGACGGTGAGGTCTATCGGTATCACCACCTCGTCATCCGCGAACGAGAAATTCCCCATCACGAACAGCACGGCGAAGAAAAGAAGATGGATGACGACAGCCGCAATGAAATTGCCCGCGCCCATCACTTCCGGCTTCTTATCTTCGTCGATGTACGTCATTGCTCCACCGTTATCAGGGCCATTTTCCTGATGTTGCACTTGTATACGAGTTTCACCACGCGCATCACGCTTCCGTAGGTCAGCCTTTCGTCGCCCCTGACCAGCACCGGCACGTCAGGGTCTTCCGCGCACATCTGCATAAGGCGCGATTCGAGCTCCTCCATATCGACGGGCTTGTCGTTGAGGAAGATGCGGTTGAGTTGGTCTACGGTTATCGTGTTCGCCTTGTTATCCTTCGTCGGCGGAGGCGGCAGGTTCTTCGCCTGCGGAAGAAGAATCTGAATACCCTGCTCGAGCGCGGGCAGAGTGACGATGAATGTTACGAGAAGGAGGAACGTAAGGTCGATGAGCGAGGTCATGTCGACCGTCGCCTTGGCCTTTTCTATTCTCGATCTTCTGCGCCTCGAACGCATTACGCGCCCCTCCCCTGGAATTCGCAGGCAATCCTGCCGGTGAGTTCATCCGCGAAGCCTTCCATGTCGCTCGTTATCTCGCGTATCTGGGCGTTCATCGCGTTGAATGCGCACACGCCCGGTATCGCGATTATGAGGCCGACGACTGTGGTCACGAGGGCGGAGGATATGCTCGGCGCGATGGTCGCGAGGTTCGCGCTGCCGGCCGATCCCATGTCCGCGAAAGCGTCAAGAACCCCCCATACCGTGCCGAGAAGGCCCAGCATCGGCGAGAGCGCAACGACCGTCGCGATCACACCCATCGAGCCTTCGACCCTTATCTCCTCCTCGTCAAGCGCGTGCTCGCACTGGCCGCGCACGAGCTCTATCTCGCGGGCGGTGAGCGCCGCCGCGCCGTCGCCGTCGGTCTGCTTTCCGACGAGGAGCGATCTTACGTCCGGAGTAAGGAGCTTCAAAAGCCTTTCGCACGTATCCTTGTAAATCCTCTCGATTCCGCTCGTCGCCGACGGCCGCCTGCTGAGGTAGTATTCGAGGACGTCCTTACCGGACGCGAAATCCCTGAGGAACCTTCTCGTCGCGGACGAGACGAACTTGAGTTCCCGCCACTTGCCGATTATCGCCGCGAACATCGCGACCGATCCTGCGAGCTGCAGGACGACTATACCCTGCCCTATCGCGTTCGATTCGCGGAATCCGTCGATAAGCGAATTTGCCAGCATCATTGTCATTTCTCTTTTTCCTTTCCCGTCACGCGCCCTTCTTCGGGCAAAGCGCCTCTATCAAGCCCGCACGCGGCGAGCACTTTGTCTGTAGTCTGGAAATGCGCCTTGCAGTGGTTCATGAGCCATGTCGCGCCCTTTTCGCGCACCATCTTTTCCGCGAGCGTGCGCACTCTAGGGTCGGAGGAGCCGGTCGGAACCTTCTCCCTGTCTTCGGAAGGCGGACCGAAAACCTCGGCAGACATCGCCTCGATGTCCCTCAGGAAAATCTCCCTTGCTATGACCGAAGCCGCCGCGACCGCGATGTCGCTTTCAGCCTTGTGCATCTGCACGACCTCGGCCTTGCGGCCGAGCGGCTTGAGCGCCCTCGCTATCGTGGCTTCGGTATGGGCGAACTGGTCTACGACCACTCTTTTGAGCGCAGGCTTTTTCGTCAGAATCTCCTCTATCGCCGTCGCGTGCGCCCAGGCGAGCATTCTGTTGATGTTCTTGATTTTCGCGTACAGCCTGTTGTACGCGGCGGGGCCGAGCTTGACTATCGCGAAGCCGTCCCGTCCGAGAAGCGCCCTCAGCTTCGCGCCGATCGCGAGGACCTGCTTGTCGCTCATCTTCTTGCAGTCCTTCACGCCCATCTTGAGCATCTCGTCCGAAAGCTTTTCGTCCGTTGAAGCGGCGCAGACGACGAGCGGCCCGAAATAGTCGCCCTTGCCTGATTCATCGCTTCCAGCATGGGCGGAAAAGGCCTCCGGCGAAAGCACTTTCTCGTACCCCAGCCTCGCCTCGCCCAGAACCTGCGGATCGAGAACGAAAAGAACAAAATCCTCAGCGCCGGACCCTTGCACGCAAAGCTTGCGTTTGCCGTGCTTCTCCTTCGCGTACAAGGTGGCGTTGAAGCGGTTGCCTTCCACCGACCAGAGGGAGTAGGGAACCTCCCTCTTTCGGTAGTTGCCGTTCACCATCAGCCCGAGGACCAGTTCCTGCTGGTCGGCGTCGAGCTCGAAGGTGAACGTCGTCTGCTTTGGCTCAGGCGTTTCCAAAGCGGAACTCTGTCGTGGTGCGGTAGGTCTCGCCGGGCCGCACGATCGTCGTGGGCCACTGCGGCTTGTTGGGCGAATCGGGCGCGTGCTGGGTTTCCAGCGCGATTCCGCAGCGGAAGGAAAGATGCTCGCCGCCCTTCGCTCTCTGGTCGTAGCTCGCCCAGTTCGCGGTGTATACCTGCAGGCACGGCTCGGTCGTCCACACTTCCAGCTTGCGGCCGTTGAGCGGACACTCGAGCGCGCCCGCGAAGACGAGTCCGCCCTTGCCGCCGGCCATCACGCCTTCGTCGAGGACCCAGTTGTGGTCATAGCCCTTGCCGATCTCGAGCTGCCCGTTCGCCTCGTTTATCCGCTCGCCGATCCTCATGCCTTTGCGGAAATCAAACGGGGTTCCTTCGACCTTCGCAATCTCGCCGGTCGGAATCTGGCCCTTGTCGGTGGGCGTAACCTGCGATGCGGCGATGGTGAGGACGTGGTCCTCGATCGTTCCGCCGGATTCGCCCTTGAAGTTGAAGTAGACGTGCTGCGTCATGTTCACCGGCGTCGCCTTGTCGACCGTCGCCTCGTAATCGACCCGCCACACGTTCGCGGAGGTGAGAGTGTACGTGACCTTCGCCTCGACCTTGCCGGGGAAGCCCTCGTCGCCGTCGGGCGAAACGTGCCTGAACACAATGCCGACGTCATCGCCCTCGACGAACGGCTCGGCGTCCCACACGTATGCATCCCAGCCTCTCGCGCCGCCGTGAAGGTTGCAGCCGATTCCGCCGGGCGCGTTGTTGAGCGCGGGAAGTTTGTATTCCACGCCGTCGAGAGTGAATTTTCCGGCCGCGATTCTGTTGCCATATCGGCCGATGATGCATCCCCAGTATGGATCGCCGTTGTCCCAGCCTGCGGGAGAATCGAAGCCGACGACCACATCCTTGAGTTCGCCCTTGGCGTCCGGCGTGAAGAGCCTCACGATCTTGCCGCCGTAGTCGCTCGCTTCGAGGATCACGCCGCCCGCGCCCTTGAGTATGAATTTGCGCGCCTTTTCGCCGTATTTCGTCACGCCGAAATCGACGGTTTCGTATGATGCCTTGCCCATTTTATTGCCTCCGGTTTTTTATTTATTCTGGTGTTTGTAGTATATCAAAAATTCCCCGCTAAGCGCAACAGCCGGCGCCGTTCGCGCATCACTCGACAGCCACCCCTTCCGCGCGCGAATCCATTATGCGGTCGAACTCGTCCTCGTCGGGATAGTCCATGAGCTCTTCCGGCTTGTCCGGCTCGATGCAGAGATACCTCAGCGCGGCGGTCGCGATGCGCTTGAAGACGGGTCCGGCGGAGTTGCCGCCCTGATGGAATTTCGTGCGCTGGTCGAAGTCGAGCGTGACCAGGATGACGAGCCTTGGCGGGTGGTCCTTGGATACGACGCCGGAAGGAACGATTCCGCAGAACGTGGCGCGGTAGAGACCGGGCAGGTAGCCGCGTCTTCCGGCGGACTTCTGAGCGGTGCCGGTCTTGCCCGCGATCGAATATCCCCTTATCGCGGCGCGGCGCGCGGTTCCGGCGGGAGAGGCCACTTCGAGCATCATCTCGCGGACCTTGCGCGCGGTATCGGAACTTATCGGACGCGATGCGATGGAATCCTCGTGCTGGAAATGGCATTCGCCATCCTGGCCGACAATACGGTCGATAATGTGGGGCTTCATCCTGACGCCGCCGTTGGCTATCGCCTGGTAGGCGCTTGCGAGCTGCATTGCGGTGACGGCGACGGCCTGGCCTATCGGCGCGCGCGACCACGTTGCCTTGTCCCACTTGCCGCGCGTGCCGAGATTGCCGCGTTCCTCGGCCGGCAGCTCCACTCCCGTGCGCTCGCCGAAGCCGAACGCGCGAAGGTTATCGTATACTGCCGTCTGTCCGAACATATAGCCGAGCTTGCCGATGACAATGTTGGAGGAGTGGACTATCGCGTCTTTGAGCGACATGCGTTTTTCCCACACGTGCGAACCGTCGCCGGGAAGTTTGTAGAAGCCTTCCTCGAACCTGTCGGTGTTGTAAAGCGAGTCGGGCCTGGCGAATCCGGCCTCGATCGCTCCGGCGGCGGTGATGACTTTCATCACGCTGCCCGGCTCGTAGGTGTAGTTCGTGACGCGGTTTATCCGCGCGTTCTCCGGCGCGCGGCCGTACATCACAGGGTCGAAATCGGGCAGCGAGGCCATCGCCAGCACCGCCGCCGTCTTGGCGTCGAGAATCACGCACCAGCCCGATCCCGCGCCATATTCCTTGAGCCCCCATTTGAGCGCGCTCTCCGCCTCGAACTGCAGGTTGTGGTCGACCGTCAGGTGGATGTCAGCGCCTGGAATCGGCTGAACCTTGTCGATGCGCTTGTCGTAGAGTTCGCGGCCTCTCGCGTCGCGCTTGCCGTGGATGAGGCCGGGAACGCCGCTAAGTTCCTTGTTGTATTTGAGTTCGAGGCCTGCGGAAGCCTCGCCATAGTTGTTCACCGAGCCGATCACGTGCGCTAGGCGGCGTCCGTGCATGTATTGGCGGATCTGGCGGTCTTCGATAACGACGCCGGCGACGAGCGAAGAATCGGCCAGTATGCGGTGCGCGTCCGGGTCGGACGACTGCGTCAGGTACTGGTAGCGGTTGCCGGAATTTTCCGCCATCTTGAGGAGCTTGGCGTAGTCGAGGTGAAGGACGTCTGCGACGGTGCGGAGAATCGCCTTTGGCTTGCGCGGAGGCTCGCCCCTGCGGCGCACGACAGTGTTCGTGAGGCTTACGGGATCGAGCCTGTACTCCCAGACCGGCACCGATTTCGCGAGCGGAGAGGAAGCGCCTCCCTTGTCGTATATCGAGCCGCGCGTGCCGGGTAGCGAGCGGTTGAAGTCATACTTCGGCGCGGTCACGTCCGCATCAATATGCGTCAGAACGAGGTTGACCGAGCAGTATGCGGCGAATAGAACCAGCGCCGCGACGGGCAGATAGAATCTCGTGTTTTCGCCAAGCGAGAACATTCCCCACTCCGGCGCTCCCTCAGCGCCTTCTTTTCGCGGAGGACGAAGCGGAAACCTGCGCGCGAATGTCGTTCTTGCGCTGCGCGGCCTTGAAGACCGCTATCTGGCCGGGCAGAGGATTGCCGCGCGAATCCATGCGGACTACCTGCCCGGCTTTCGGGTAGTGCATCGAAAGCCCGTCGTCGCGGAGCGCAGTCTCGAGACCGTCGGCGGTTTTCATCTGCTCCCAGCGGTAGCTTTCGCGCTGGCAGTCCTGCTCGAGCTTCGCGAGAACGCGCTCCTTCTCGCCTATCGTCTTCGCCAGCTGCTTGCAGTTGAGCGAAGAAAGCATGTTGAATATGACCATCGCGAACAGCGTGAGCATTATTATGCCCATGTTCACCGTCTGCTTGGCCACAACATTCATCTTCGTGGAAATCTTTCTGTTGCCTCTCATTCTCTGCCCTCCTTCATTATTTCAATCACGCGGAGCTTTGCGCTGCGCGATCGGGGGTTTGATTTGACTTCGGATTCGCGCGCCGCAATGGCGCGCCTTGACACAAGTCTCGCTCGCGGAAGTTTTCCGCGCCACCTCGCGCCGCCCTGCTGGAGCGACTCCTCGCGTCCGGCATGGTCGAGGAAGAACCGCTTCACGATTCTGTCGGTCAGCGATTCGAACGTTATCACTGCGAATCGCCCGCCGGGCGCAAGCAGCGAAATGCCGCCTTCGAGTGCCCTTTCGAGCTCGCCCGTCTCGTCGTTCACCGCCATGCGAAGCGCCTGGAAGACGCGCGTCGCGGGATGCCTGGCCGAGCCCCTTCTCGGGAAACGCCTTTCTATCGCGCCGGCGAGATCGAGCGTTGTCCTGAACGGCTTCACGGCGCGCTCCTCGACTATCATCCGCGCAAGAAGCTTAGCACGCGGCTCCTCGCCCAGTTCGCGGAAAAGATTCGCAAGCTCCTCCGCGCCATAGTTGTTCACGATGTCGCCGGCTCTCAGGCCGCACGTCCCATCCATGCGCATGTCAAGGGGTCCCTCGCGCAAAAAACTGAAGCCACGTCCGGCTTCATCAAGCTGAGGACTCGACACGCCAAGGTCCAGCAATATGCCATCTACATTCTCCCATCCGCGCTCGCGCGCCAAATCTGCGATATCGCCGTGGTTGCCTTTCACGACTTCAAGCCCGGCTATCCCCATCGCCGCGACTTCGGCTATCGCCTGCGGATCGCGGTCGATGCCGAGCACCGTCCCGCCGCGCGCGACAATCTCCTTCGAGTGTCCGGCACGGCCGAGGGTTGCGTCGATGTAGCGCCCTCCCGGAAATACGGCCAGCGCTTCGAGCGTTTCTTCGAGAAGGACGGGGATGTGTTTCATTTCGCGCATCCTTTCCTTCCCTAGAAGCCCGCCGCCGCCAACGCGGCGCCAAGCGCGGCCTGATCGACTTCGCCCTGCGGCGGAATCGCCTTCGGGCTCCACAGCTTGATCATCCTTACCGCACCCACCATCGCGACAGTCGTCGTCAAGTTCGCGAACTGAAGGAGCTTGTCGCTGATGCGGATGCGGCCCTGAACGTCAAGAACGAGCTGCTCGGAAGCGGAACCTATCGCCGCGAGGTACGGAGCGAGCGCCGGATCAAATAGCGCCTTCTCGCGCAGTTTCTCGAGACGAGACTCCATCTCTTCGCTGGGAATGAGATTGAGACACCGCTCCCTGCTGTCAGGCATCACGTAGACGTATTCGGGATTCCCCATCGCGTTGCGCCATTCGCTGGGAATGGTGAAGCGCTTCTTGGGGTCGAGATTGTGATCGAAGCGACCTACCAGGACGCCCGAAACAACCTTCTCCCTTGCCGACTCCGCGGCACTCTGACTGCCCTTCTTTGACATTTGTTGACACTAGTATACACTTTCTGACACCAAAGCGCAAGGGGGTAAATGAAAAAAAATAAACTTTTTTCAAAACCGAAAAGCGTCCGCAAGGATGCGTACGCCCTTCAAACCCCTGTAAATATTGGTATTTCCGTTAATTCAAGAGGCGGATAGACTTCATGTCAGCCCGTCCTGCGGCAAGACGCCTACAGACATAGGCGCGGGTGGCACTGGAATCGTTGCGCTCTTTAGCGCGGGCAAGCGTCCCGCTCCGGCCCGCTCCGCCGCGTAGCCTTCGGTGCCGGTAAGCGTCCTGCCTGGGCCAGCTCCGCCGGGCCTTGCCGCAAGGCACGTCTACTCCACCATTTTCGACACCTTGATGCGGTAAAACACGGCATTGCCGGCTGGCTTTTCCGGCTTGGTAATATTCACCGTATCGCCAGTCGCCATCGTAGCTCCGCCAGATTTGGTCTTGGCGGCATCATTCGGGAAGCCAATCTCGTTTGACGCCTCCATAGAATAGTATAGCCCCGGCTTGGCGGATTTCACCGTCGATTCCATAGCATCGTCATCAAGCACCGCCTCAATGACATTCGCGACAGATTCCTCATTGTCGCCCGGCGTAGCTTCCTCAAACACGGCTTCCTTGTCCAGCGTCGCCGTCGCAAGATTCACTACTCCACTCGAATCTGGGACAAGGCTCGACTCTGCAATATAACTCGTTATGTCGTTGCCACTGCTCACAACCTTTATCGCAGCACCATTTGGCTTCACGGTCTGCACATCTGCCTTCACTTCGACCGTCACCTTCTCTGGCTCTACTCCATCAGGAATGGTAACGACAACCGCCTGGTTCTCGTCACTCGGCTTGATGGTATAGCCATTCTCCGCATCGCCTGTAATAACTGCAGAGGGATCGTCTGGGATGGAAGGCACAGCCTCGTAACCAGCGGCAATCCAAACAACGTCTTTTATCCACCCGCAATCATCACCACGACTGACGCTGCCATCCTTGGAATATGTCCACTTCAATGTATGGATCCCATCTGAATCAAGATCATACGTCTTCTCCGCCCATCCTCCAGCCGTTCCACTGATAACATCCTTAGATTCTCCATCTATGTAGAATATCAGTTTGTCATAACCTGATTCCGACGAAACATTCCACGAGAACGACAACACTCCAGCTCCGGATACATTTTTTATTATGCTTGTTTGCCCATAGTCGGTTATGCATCCACTCTTCCAGCTACCGTCAGACTCCTGCGTCCAATCCTCACCTTCAAACGAAAACTGTTGCTCCTCCCAATGCGCATAGAGCGTGATATTCGAATTAAGAACCGTTGAAACCGTGACAAGTGTCCCGCCTACAGGCGATGTATACCAACCTTTGAAAGAAAAACCTGCCTTCACTGGAGTCGGCATATTTCCTATTGCTTCGCCAGATATAACATACTGCAATCCTTCGGCAACACTACCTCCTGTAGCATCATACGCAATTCCGACACATTCTGCCCAATGCGCATAGAGAACAACATCCGCCTCCAGAATCGTTTCGGAAGTAACAAGAGAACCGCCATCCCGCAAAGTATACCAACCCTTAAACCCAAATCCCTGAAATATGGCCTCTGGCAATTCGCCTAAAGCATATCCTGCCAAACATTCTTTCCGATCATCGGACACAACTCCACCATTGGCATCAAACATTATCGTAACATAATTCAAATCGGAAAGCGACGGAGTGTCGCCATCATAGTACACTATTCGCATCTTCGGTATCTGGTCATAGTCGAATATCTCGGACTCCCTCCCTTGGAACCATCTGGGCAACACGACAATATCAAGCTTCGGGCAACGGCTGAATGCTTGGCTTCCTATGCTCGTAACGCTGTTTGGGATTACAATACTCGTCAATTCCGAGCAGCCTGCGAACGCACAGAACCGTATCTCCATTACACTGTCAGGGATGACGACTTTCTCTAGATAAGGCGTGTCGAACACAGGATTGCCATACCAGTCACCAATCGCCGTAACACCATCTGGAACAACCACTTCTGTTGCGCCATTCAGTTTAACCGATTTTAGCTGGCCGTATGAAATCGTGAATTCCGGCTCAACATAATAAACGCGCTCCACATTGCTTGGACACTGCCAGAAACTGACACTTTGCATTTCATTCTCCAGTGTCTTTGGAATGTATATCGTCTGCAATGCGCTACAATCCACAAATGCGAATTGGCTGATATTTGTTACGCTTGACGGTATTTTAATACTGGTGATGCCAGAGCATCCTTTGAAAGCATAAGGGGCGATATACGTTATGTTATCTCGCTCGCCACCATATTCATCCGTCACCCTTTTAGGTATCTCCACCGCACCAGATAGCGGATTCCCGTCAAGCCAAAGCCCTTCACTCGCGTAATAAAGCGGGTTGGCCCACGCAGAGGATTCGTATCTATTGTCAAACGAAATGGCGCACCACGCCGACAGATTGGATATGTAAACTCTCTTTATGCAGTTGCAATCTAAAAACGCCATATCACCGACACTCGCCACATTCGCTCCAATCGAAACTTCTTCCAGATTACTGCATCTATCGAATGCATAGTTGGGTATTTCAACAATGCCGTCTGGAATATTGATGCTTTTCAGGCTGGAACAGTAGGCAAACGAGTATTCACCAATGGACGTAAGCGATTCGGGAAGTCTTACGCTTTGCAGACTTGCCCACCCCTTAAACGCGCCTTCGCCTATTGTTGTGACACCTTCTGGGATTGTTAAATCCGTAAGCAGTGAATCATTGACATAAACTCTCAATTGGGGTTGAGATCCAAACGGACTGGCAACGACCGAATTCAACCATGAATCTATGGATGCAAGGTGGAGATCCTCCAATGAACTGCCGCCAAACGCACCATCTCCGACATTGGATATGCCCGTTCCAATCGAAACACTGACAAGACTATCACACCCTTGGAACGACTTCGGTCCCAAACTTTCCAAACTATCCGGCAAGACAACTTCGGTTAATGAACTACAACCAGCAAAAGCACTTTCCCCTATAGATTTGAGACCTTCGGAGAAAGTTACGCTAACCAAGTTGGTGCATCCATAGAAAGCGCCATAGCCAATATCCGTAACGCTAGACGGGAATACAATATCCTCAATGTCGCGACAGTAATCGCAAAACACCCACTCCTCTATGCTAACAACATTGTCAGGAATAACAATGCTTGTAGCACCATTAGGCTCTAACGACGTTAAAACGCCATCGGAGTCTATCTCAAACGACGCCCCTTTCTGCCAACGAGCATAAAGCGTAACATTTTTTCTTATAACACTTGTCGAGCATACACTATCGCCTCCTTCTGGTGCTGAGTACCAACCAATAAAAGCATATCCGTCTCTAGTCGCTATTGGCAATTCACCAATAGGCTCTTTTGGACTTACTTTCATTGTCTCAAGTGCAACACATCCGCCATTTGCATCAAATGTTATTTCTACAAGGCTCTCATAGTGAGCGTAAAGTGTAGTATCCGCTGTCATAGTAGTTGCGCTTGTTACCAACTCACCGCCGTCCGGTTGAGTGTACCAACCAACAAACCCATATCCAGCCTTATATGCTGTCGGAAGACTCCCTACAACTACACCTGGATATAGGTACATGACTTTTGACTTGTTCGTCGCTTCGCCACCGTTGGCATCAAAGTTTATAAATATCTTATTTGGCGGATTCCCGTCATACTCTATCATTTTCAAATTGGGAGACCGAGTGTAATAGGCATAATTATCATAGTCATTATCATCAAAAGAATCTTTCAGTGCTTTAGGTATAAGTACATATTCAAGATTGGTACATCCGGAAAACGCCAACCAACTAAGAACCTCTACGCTATTGGGAATCATTGCACTCGTGAGATTACAACAATGACAAAATGCGTACGAGGAAACACTAACAACACTTTCAGGGATTGTTATATCCGTAAGATTGACACAACCCCAAAATGCACTATCACCAATATTCGTTACCGAATTGGGAATTGTTACGCTAACTAGATTTGTACAATCCTCGAACGCTCCATAGTTTATACGCATCACGCCATTACCTATACACAAGTCAACAAGGCCTGAACAATTTTTGAATGCATAATCTCCAATGTTTGTAACTGAATTAGGGATAATTACACTTGTCAGGCCATGTCTCCCCAAAAAAGCTGCCTCTCTTATGCTCCGCACACAATCCGGGATCGTTACATTCCCATTTACGCCACTCAAAAGTTCTCCCTCATGTTCGTAATAGTTAGCTACCAAAAGGCCATTAGTGGCGAACAACCAACTACTGTCTGATGCTACATCAAATGCCCTTAATTCGCCTAAGTAATCGAATAATGTAAGATCTATGCTCTTCACACTGGCGGGAATTGACAAACTTGTAAGCCCTGTAAATCTAATGCCAGATAATCCTTCTACAGTTTTTACACATTCTGGGATAATAACATCCCCACTCAACCCTGCAAGAAGAGACGTCCTGTCTTTTGAGAGTAAAAGTCCATTTACAGATGCGAACCATGGATTGTCTGTTGCGACAACAAAGGTATTCAGGCTAGAACATCCTGCAAAAGCGCCGTCACCAATCCACATCAGACTTTCATGAATTGACAAACTTGACAAACTTTCGCAATCTTCAAACGCCCATGCGCCAATATCCCTTACTCCATCAGGAACATTCAAATTTTTCAAAGACCGACAACCCCGAAATGCAAACGGTCCTATGAGACAGCCAGAAGGGAGTGTCACATCTGACAACTTATCACAATACTCAAACACGGAGTCGTACAATGCCACTGAATTTGGGATAGCGATGCTAACAAGATTGCTACAATATCTGAACGAACCAGAACCAATATATTTTACAGAATCAGGGATTGTTACTTTTACAAGTTTGCTACACCCATTAAATGCATCGTCTCCAATACTCGTCACACCATCAGGAATCAATACGCTTGTAATATTAGTGCACCCGGAGAACGCCGAGGCTCCTATACTCGTTACTGGATAATATTCGCCAGCCGGAGCACCATCTATGTAATACTCTGGCAAAACAGTTGGTATGACAATTTCTCCAGCGGCTTTTGGATACATGCCCTTTATTTCTATTTCTTTCCCACTAACAGTGTATTGCCAATTATCAAATCCTCCACCATACACTTTGAGAGATGGGACAAAAACTACTCCCATCACCAAAACAGCACATGAATATTTTATCGTCATCTTGCCATCACCTTTACCTGCACCTTGATTTCATTAGCTAACCAACTCTCGGCGCAGAATAGAAGAGTGGCGTGCCTTACATTCTCATGTCTAGTGTGAGGCATCGCCAAACGCCTTTGAAAAAACATGATGAGAAGACACGCCACGTGGATTGCCACGTAGCGCAACCCTCGTATCGCGCTTTTTCATAATTCAACTTTGGCGAAGTTTCACACTAAGCATACGATACGCTGTTGCGTACGTCGCCCTCCTTCGCGGCTTGCGCCGACTACGGAGGACAGGTTGCGGTCCTTTCGGGATTCCGCAACTCCTCGTTTAGCCGCCATTGCGCACGGCTTAGCGAGGTTCTGGCATCCACCAATCGTTCGATCGGCTTCAGCCCGGTGGCGGGAGCATTGTGCCTCCCGCCGTTATCAAAGAGCCTTGTTCCTGACGAATCCTTTCCCCAAGAACATTGTTAGTATACCAAAATCTTTCTTTCTCCGTCAACTACGAAATCTGCGAATTTTCGGCTGAGATTGCTTTCGCTTCTAGGAGTCTCGGAGTTCTGGAGGCACTCAAAAAACGGGGAGTGTCCCCCTTTCG
>JAGCPM010000218.1 GCA_017965685.1 Kiritimatiellia bacterium
GAGGAGGGAAGCCCCTGAACGTATAGGAACTCGTGGAAAGACCGCTCGTCAACAGCGCCACGTCCGCCGCGCACGGCCCGGGAATCACGTCGTACGGCACCCCTTCCTTGGCGCATGTGCGAATCAGCCTGTAGCCGGGATCGGAAATGCCGGGATATCCGCCGTCCGAGCAAAGCGCCACTTCCCTGCCGCCGGAAACCTCGTCGACGATCCGTCTGGTCAGGCGCTCTTCGTTGCCTTGTCTGTACGAAACCATTTCGGGACGCGGAATGCCGAGACTGGAGAGAAGAGTCCACGTCCTTCGGGTGTCTTCGCAAGCGATCAGGGTGGCTGCCTTCAGAGTCTCGACGGCCCGAGAGGAAAGATCGCCAAGGTTTCCGATGGGTGTGGCCACTACGTGAAGCATCGTTCCGGAATCCTCAGCGGGTTATGTATATCTTCGCCATGTCGGTGCGATAGTAGCTCTTCTCGGAAACGTCGATTTCCTCGAAAAGCTTCTCGCCCGGACGCATTCCCGTAAACACAACGGGTATATCGACATACGGCCTGAAGCCCGCCTCGCGTATCATTCTCTCCGCAAGATCGAGCATCGACACGCTCTCGCCCATGTCGAGGGTGTATATCGCCCTTTCCGGACGCGAAGACGCCTGCAGGACGAGCGAAACGGCTTCGCCGATCGTCATAAAATAGCGGCGCATTCCGGGATGGGTGACGGTTACCGGCAGCCGCTTCGCTATCTGCTCGCGCCAGAGGGGAACGACCGAGCCGGAAGATCCGAAAACGTTGCCGAAGCGCACCGCGCAGAAAGAAGTCTTTCCATCTTCGTTCATCGACATCACGGCCTGTTCGGCGGCAAGCTTGGTCTTGCCCATCGAGGAAACGGGATTCACGGCCTTGTCGGTGGATATCAGGACGAAGCGCGCTACCCCATGCTCCTTCGCCAGGGCGGCGAGGGTCTTGGTGGCATCTACATTGTTCTTCCATCCGGCATCAGGATTCAACTCCACCATAGGCACGTGCTTGTACGCGGCCGCATGGAGAACGATTTCGGGACGATACTTTGCGAACACGCAACGCATCGCCGATTCGTCGCCGACATTCGCGAGGACCGGAACGGCATTGGGAGAAAGATTCTCGCGGTCGATTTCGTACAGGGCGTTCTCGGAGTGGTCGACAAGGATTAACGTCTTTGCTCCGGCCGCGGCGACCTGCCTAGAGAGTTCACTGCCGATGGAACCGCCCGCACCCGTGACCATAACCGTCTTGCCGGCGATAAAACGCGCGGCCGCAACGTTGTCGAAACGCCTCTCGCCGCGGTCGATGAATCCAAGGCTCTTCTCGCGCGATTCGACATACGCCCGCCAGACGAGCCTCACCGCCGCGACTCCCGCAGACGCGAACACGAATGTCAGGATCGCAACCGTGTATGGCGGTCTGAGATACGCGAATTCCTGCGAAGGCAGCACGAACCGTAGCGCCGCAAGCACGAGCGACGCCGAAACCATAGCCACGGCATAGCGGGGAAGGTCTATCATGCCCGAGCGCCGCCATGCCTTGCGGTAGCATCCAGCAAGCGCGAGGGAGGCAATATGCACCACGCAGACGACCGCTCCGGCCATGGCCGCCTTGCGCCATCCCCACATCGGCTCGTTGAACGAAAGCCGCAGGAAGACGGAAAAAAGATACGCCGCGAAAACCACGGTCGCATCCACGGCGAGAGCCACCAGCCGCGTCGCGAAAAATCCTGCGTATGCTCTTGTTTCGCGCTTCATATCAGGGAAGGCACTTTATTACATCATCGCCATTATCACCGCAGGCGCGAAAAGAAGCGAATCGAGCATGTCCAGAAAGCCGCCCATGCCGTTCGTCATCTTCATTGTCGAGGAATCCTTGACCCCTACCCAGCGCTTGAACTTGGACTCCACAAGATCGCCGAGAGTGCCGACCGCCGCCGCAGTCACTCCAAGCAGGATGGACTTCGTGAACGAAAAATGCGTCGCACCCATCCACAAAACCGATACGAGGCACGAGGCGAAGATAGAACCGGCCATTCCTTCCCAGCTCTTCCCGGGCGATATCGAGGGGCACATCTTGTGATTGCCGCCCTTCATGTGCTTCGCGGAGGCGAGCCCGAAGGCGAATCCGCCCACGTCGGAGAACTTCACTATCATTATGACATAGAGAAGCATCAGATTTCCGCGCGCGGGGGCGATTCTCGCAAGTTCGCCAAGGCCGCACACGATTACCGCTGCACCCGCCGCAAGCAAAAGCGCAATCTTCCACGCAGGGCATGCGGAGGCCTTGAGTCTGAGAAGCATGACGTACTCGTAGAGGGAAAGAAGCGCCAGAACAGCTATGATGGAACATATCAACCACACGGGGGCGAAAATCACCCCGAACAAGACGACCATTCCGACCGCTATGCCGGTAAGGGTCCTTTTCAAAACAGGATTCATTTAAGCCTGCCTCCCATTCTCCTCTCGCGACCCGAAAAGCTTTCCAACGCCTTGTCGAACTCTTTTCTGTCGAAATCCGGCCACAAGACCGGCGTAAAATAATATTCGCTGTAGGCGGATTCCCACAGCAGGAAATTGCTGGTCCTAAGCTCGCCCGAAGTGCGCACTATCAAATCGGGGTCGGGAACGTCCGGCGCATCCATGAAGGAAGAAAACGCCTCTTCGGTCAGTTCATCCGGCTTTACTCCGGCCGCCATCGCCTTCCGGGCCGCCCTCACGATCTCGTCCCGGCCGCCGTATGAAAGCGCGACGAGAAGCGTGAAATCGCCGTCCTTGGTCTTTTCCTCAAGCGCGGCAATCTCCGCATTCAACTTCGCGCCAAGGTCCTCCCTGCGGCCAATGACCCTGAAACGGACTTTGTTCGCGACGAGTTCCTTCTCTTTGGATTTCACGTACTGCGAAAGAAGCGACATCAGCCCCGAGACCTCATCTTCGCTACGCTTCCAGTTCTCGGTCGAGAATGCGTATACGGTGAGGTATTTTACGCCTGCCTCGCGGCAGTAGTGCATCGTGCGGTCGAGGGCGTCGGCGCCGGCCTTGTGCCCCGCGAGACGCGGCAGATGGCGTTTCTTCGCCCACCTGCCGTTTCCGTCCATTATGATCGCGAGATGCTCCATCGCTTCAGATGCCGATTCTCAATGTCGTCTCGCGCGCGGGACCTACGCTGAGGACCCCCAGCTTGCCGCCGATCAGTTCGAGTATCCTGTTTATGTACTTCTTGGCGTTCTCGGGGAGTTCGGCGTAATCGGTGATGTGCGAGGTCTCGGTCATCCAGCCCGGCATCTCCTCGTATATCGGGGTGCAGGCGGCGAGCGCGTCCAGATCGGCCGGGAACGTAGTGTAGACGAACCCGTCGGCGCGCCTGTAGCCCGTGCATATCTTGACGACCGGGAAAGTGTCGAGGACGTCAAGTTTGGTCATCGCCCAATAGTCGACCCCGTTGACCCGCTGCGCATAGCGTCCGACAACCGCGTCGAACCATCCGCAACGTCTGGGGCGTCCGGTCGTGGCGCCGAATTCGCCGCCTCTCGTGCGGAGGGTCTCGCCATCAGCGTCATTGAGTTCCGTCGGGAAAGGCCCTTCGCCCACGCGCGTGGTGTAGAGTTTTATCACGCCGACCACGCGGTCTATCGAACGCGGCGATATTCCGCTGCCCGTACAGGCTCCGCCGGCGGTAGGGTTCGAGCTCGTCACAAATGGATACGTGCCGAAGTCGATGTCCAGCATCGTCGCCTGCGCACCCTCGAAAAGGATGCCCGCCTTCGATTCAAGCTTCTCATGCAGGAACTGGATCGTGTCCGTGACGTACGGCATCAGCGCGGCGACCATCGGGGTGTAGAGGCGCACCATCTCTTCGGGATCGAGTTCCAGCGCGCCAAGAGCCTTGAGTTTACGGTTCGCTTCCTTGACATTCTTCCTCACGAGGTCGAGGAAATCGCTCTTCAGTATGTCGCCGACCCTCATTCCGTAGCGGCCCACTTTCGCCGCATACGCGGGACCTATCCCGCGGCCGGTGGTACCGATCTTTTCGCCTTCCGGCCTTGCGGCCTCCTCGGCGCGGTCGAGAGCCCTGTGCCACTGCATGACCATCTGCGCGCGCTCGGAGATGTGGAAGCGCCCCTTGAGCGCGAAGCCCCAGCTTTCCACCTGCTCGAGCTCCTTCATGAGATCAAAGGGATCCATCACCACACCGTTTCCTATGACGCAATGCTTGCCCTCGTGCAAAACGCCGCTCGGCACCAGGTGCAGCACGTACTTCCTGTCGCCTACGACCACGGTGTGCCCGGCGTTCGATCCGCCCTGAAAACGCACGACCACATCGGCCTCTTCCGTCAGGAAGTCGATGACCTTGCCCTTGCCCTCATCGCCCCACTGGGCGCCGACCAGTACTGTATTCATTTCTCGGTTGCCTTGTGTTCAGTTTCCGATAGTATATCATATTGTGGGCGTCCAGGGCAATACCCGCCCCGAAAATTGTCTCGCGACAATTTCCAAAAGCGTCAAAAGCGATTGCAATGGGAGGGCGTTTTTTGATATACTACCGGAATTATGAACAAGAATATCGTCTGCATCGGTGCCGGATACATCGGCGGTCCGACAATGGCTGTCATAGCGAAGATGAATCCCGACCGCAAGGTTGTGGTCGTCGACATAAACGCCGCCAGAATAAAAGCGTGGAACTCCAAGGATTTCGCGCTGCCGATCTACGAACCCGGTCTCGTGGATGTCGTGAAGGAGGTTCGCGGCAAGAACCTGTTCTTCTCGACCGACATAGCGAAGGCGATAGCGGAGTGCGACATCGTGTTCGTCGGCGTAAACACGCCCACGAAGATGTTCGGCAAGGGCGCGGGCCGCGCGAGCGACCTGCAATACTGGGAAGCAACGGCCCGCTCAATCAAGAAAATCGCCGAGACGCCGAAGATCATCGTCGAGAAGTCCACCCTTCCCGTCCGCACCGCCGCCGCAATGGACGCCATCCTCAACTGCGACGGCGAGAATCGCTTCACGGTCCTTTCCAACCCCGAATTCCTCGCCGAAGGCACGGCGATTCGCGACCTTTTGACGCCTGACAGGGTGCTCATAGGCGGTCCCAAGACGCCTGCGGGAGACAAGGCCGTGGCGGAACTCGTGGACGTCTACGCCGGCAAGGGCGACAGGTGGGTGCCGCGTGAAAGGATTCTCACCACCAACGTATGGAGCGCGGAACTCACCAAGCTCGCGGCGAACGCCTTCCTCGCGCAAAGGGTGAGCTCCATAAACGCCATCGCGGGACTCTGCGAGGCCACAGGCGCGGACGTGGACGAAGTCGCGCGCGTCATAGGCGCGGACAACCGCATAGGCCCGAAGTTCCTCAAGGCCGGCCCCGGATTCGGCGGCAGCTGCTTCAAGAAGGACGTCTTGAACCTCGTCTATCTCTGCGAATCGTTCGGTCTCCACACCGCCGCCGAATACTGGAACGGCGTCATCAAGATGAACGACCACCAGCAGGAAAGGATCGTCTCGCGCCTGTTCTCGGCGATGTTCAACACCCTCGCCAACAAGAAGATAGCCCTCTTCGGATTCGCGTTCAAAGCCGATACAGGCGACACGCGCGAAACGCCCGCCGGGACCGTCGCGAGGCTTCTCGCCGAGGAACACGTGCGCCTGACCATAACCGATCCAAAGGCCCTCGGCAACGCAAAGAAAGATCTCGCCGACCTGACCGCCGCCGACATAACGTATGCCAAAGACCCTTATGCGGCGGCGAAGGAAGCCGATGCCGTGCTCGTGATGACCGACTGGAGGGAATACCCTTCCCTCGACTGGAAGAAAATCTACAGATCGATGCGCAAGCCGGCGCTCGTTTTCGACACGCGCAACTGCCTTGACAGGGATGCGCTTGAAAAAACGGGCTTCAAAGTGCTGAACATAGGCAAATGAAGGCTGAGAAAGAGCGGGGAAAACATGGATAGGCTTGCATATCTCACGCGAAGGCTGCTGCTGACGATACCAACGTTCATCGGCATCACGATAGTTTGCTTCACCCTTACGCGCTTTCTGCCCGGCGGCCCGGTCGAAATGCGCATGATGAGGATGAAAGGCATGGCTGCGGCCGGCGGCGGCGAAGGCGGAGCCGCGGGAGCCGCGGCCGCTTCGCAGGTCTCTGACGAATACCGCAAGGAGCTCGAGGCGCAGTTCGGCTTCGACAAACCCATATACCGCCAGTATTGGGACTGGATGGTCGTGAACAGGATGGGCATGAACCTGCCAAGCTACGACTATCCCAACAAGACCGCATGGCAGCTCATCAAGAGCCGCATTCCGATATCCCTCTGGTTCGGCCTGGCTTCGTTCCTTCTCACCTACATGATATGCATACCGCTGGGAATCGCGAAGGCGCTAAAGCACCGACAGGGATTCGATGCGGTATCTTCCTTCGTCGTGTTCGTCGCCTACGCGGTGCCGAGCTTCGCGCTCGCGATGATGCTCAAGATGTTCTTCTGCGGCACGGTCGAGGGTCTGGGCGACATATTCCCGCTCGGCGGAATCTCCAGCGATTTCGACATCGACCCCACGTGGTGGGTGTGGTTCAAGGACAGGGCCTGGCACATGGCGCTTCCGATAGCGTGCTACGTGGCGGGATCCTTCGCGATGCTGACCCTGCTCATGAAGAACTCGCTCCTGGACCAGATTTCCGCCGACTACGTGCGCACCGTGATTGCAAAGGGCGGTAGCAGGTCGCGCGCGATATGGCTCCACGCCTTCAGGAACGCGCACATACCCGTCGCCACGGGCTTCGGATCTATGATCGGCCTCATATTCGTGGGCTCGATCATAATAGAGAACATTTTCGAGATACCGGGCATGGGACGCCTTTCGTGGGACGCTCTGATCGGCCGCGACTACGCCGTATTCCTCGCCCTTCTCGCGCTGACGGCGAGTTTCCAGCTTGTCGGAAATCTGATTTCCGACATGCTCTACATGCTCATCGACCCCAGAATCGACTTCTCAAAGAAACAAGGCTGACCCATGTTCAAACTATCTCCATTGGCCGAGAAACGGTGGCGCTCCTTCAAAAGGATAAAGAGGGCGTGGTGGTCGCTCATCGCGCTCGGCGTCATATTCGTGTTTTGCATGCTGGCGGACGTCGTCTGCCCGTGCGATCCCAGGGCGGTCGTTGACACAGCGACGCTCGAGAAGTACCGCAAGCCAGTGATCGAGCGCTCCTACGACGTGCGCACGGTCAGGTACAATCTGGGCAGCGACGGCTCGATATGGGACTGGGAAGGTCCGAAGGATATCAACGAAAACGACTACAACGTGACGCGCACCCCGCGCGAGGGCTATACGAGGGTGTTCATGGAGCCGAAGACTCCGCCAGCCATAACGGAAGAAGAGCTTCCCGCGCCCGAGATAGCCTTCCCCTTCAGGCCGTGCAAGGAACATCCCTTCGGCATCGACGCCGGCGGCCACGACGTCTACGCACGTGTTGTGCACGGCATGCGCATTGCGCTGATATTCGGGCTCGTGCTCGCGTTTTGGGCGATGCTTCTGGGACTCGTCATCGGCTCGATAGAGGGCTACTTCGGCGGCACAACCGACATTCTCTGCCAGAGATTCACCGAAATATGGTCGGCGGTGCCATTCCTCTACGTAATGATATTCATAGGCTCGACCGTTGGCCGCAGCTTCACCGTGCTTCTGATCTGCTACGGTATCTTCAACTGGATAGGCGTATCCTACTACATGCGCGCCGAATTCCTGCGCCTCAGGTCGCGGACGTTCGTGGAGGCCGCGAAATGCCAGGGTCTTTCGGCGGCGAGGATAATCTTCTCGCACATATTGCCTAACGCGCTCACGCCGCTCATAACACTCTTCCCCTTCCTGCTGATGGGTGCAATGGGTTCGCTCGCGGCGCTTGACTTCCTCGGCTTCGGACTGCCTCCGATGACGCCCAGCTGCGGCGAACTGATGCAGGAGGCGCAACAGTTCAGGTGGGCATGGTGGCTCATCCTCTTCCCGGCGCTCGCGCTCTTCATCGTGATGCTCCTCACGGTGCTCGTAGGCGATGGATTGAGAGACGCCTTCGACCCGAGGCAGAAATCGAAACTGGAATAGGCCAAAACGCCGATATCGAGGACAAGGGACAATGGCGGAAGAAACGAAGGAAAAGCTCCTAGAGACCGAAGAAGTCCGGCAGAGGATAGCAAAGCTCGCAAAGCAGGTCGAGGAGATGTCCGACTACATCAAGATCGGCGAAAGGCGCGAGAAACTTGCAGCCCTCGAAGCCGAGCAAACGAAGCCGGAATTCTGGAACAGCCAATCGAAGGCGCGCGAGACTATCGCCGCGACGAATGCGGAAAGAGCTTACGTCGTTCCGTTCGATTCTCTCACCAAGACTCTCGAGGACGCGAAGGTCATGTTCGAGCTCGCCGAGATGGAGGAAGGTGCCGCCCAGCAGTCCGCCCTCAAGGATACTCTCACCGAATGCGAAAAGGCTGACGGTTTCTTCGCGAAACTGCGCCTGCAGTCTCTCCTCGGCGGCAAGTTCGACGGCTGCAACGTATTCGTGAAACTGCACGCAGGACAAGGCGGGACCGAGGCCTGCGACTGGGTGCAGATGCTCTACCGCATGTACCAGCGCTATGCCGAGACCCAAGGATGGAAGGTCGAGGAATACGACCAACAGCCGGGCGAAGAGGCGGGGCTCAAGGATGTCTATTTCCGCGTCGAGGGTCCCTACGCTTTTGGAATGCTCAAGGCCGAGCGCGGCATACACCGCCTCGTAAGGATATCACCCTTCGACTCCAACAAGCGCCGCCAGACGAGCTTCGCATCGATGGAAACGGTTGCGGAGATCGACGACGATATCGACGTGGAGATCAAGGACGAAGATTTGCGGATAGACACCTACCGCTCCGGCGGCGCCGGCGGCCAACACGTCAACAAGACCGACTCGGCGGTCCGCCTGACCCACTTGCCTACCGGAATCGTGGTCGCATTCCAGAAGGAGCGCTCGCAGCACATGAACAAGGAGAAGGCGCTGACCATGCTTCGCGCCCAGCTCTACGAGTACTACGAGGATCAAAAAAAGGCCGAAATGGACCGATTCTACGGCGCGAAGTCCGAGAACGGCTGGGGAAGCCAGATACGCTCCTACGTATTCTGCCCGTACACGATGGTGAAGGACCTTCGCACCGAATATGAGACAAGCGACGTCAACGGAGTCATGGACGGGCACATCCAGCCGTTCATCGAAGCGTGGCTGCAGATGAAGGCTTCGGGAACGGCCAGCGCGAGGTAGCGGGGTGGACGGGGACGATTTCTACGGCGAGATCGACGACGGCTATGTCAACGAGTTCGGCGAACGCATACCCAAATACTATCCCGTCGATCCCGAAAAGCGAGGCCGCCACAAGACCTTCGGTAGCGCGGTGAAGGCCGCCGCGGCCGAACTGATGCACGAAAGGAACCCATTCTTCGATTCGCTTCCCGACGTGTGGAAGAGCCTTTTCCCGAAGCTGCCCATAAAGCCCGGAAGATACGAGGACGGCAAGATATTCCTCTATGTCCCGAACGCGCCTGCCAATTTCGCGATGCGCCGCAAGCTGCCGGAAATAAAGAAAGTCCTCTCCGCCCTTCCAAACGCACCGAAGAAAATCGACCTCAGGATGGAGATTCACGCACCCGCCAAAAAAAATTACGCGCCATATGCGATCGCCGCGCTGATACTGGCCGCGAGCTGCCGCGCCGCGACCTTCACGCGTTCCCTCGAGCGCGTCAATTCAATGGATCCCATAATGGCGCAGTCCGTCTACGATTCGAAAGCAGTAATGCTCGTCTACGAATCGCCGCTCGAAA
>JAGCPM010000219.1 GCA_017965685.1 Kiritimatiellia bacterium
CTATTCCAATGAGTATCGCGGGGAACCATGGCGAAATAGGACCCAGGGGCTGCGCGGCGAGCGCGGCTATCGGGAAGAACGCGAAAATGAGCATCGCAAGCATCCTGCCGGAGTAGGGCTCCATTCCTTTCTTTTCCACAAAGTATTTCGGCAGGTATCCGCCGCCGATGGAAAGGAACGTCACGATTGCGTACAGCGTCGCAATCAGAGCCATCGCCTTCGGGTTGTCCGAGGAAAGCCCAAATTGATCCTTGAAGTATGCCGGAGTCCAGAAGAGGAAGAACCACCACACGCCGTCCGTGAAAAACTTGCCGGCGATGAAGGACCACGTCTGTCTGAAAGTGAAGCACTTGAAGAAGCCTATTGTCTTTTCCTCCGCGACTTCGACGGTCTGTGTCGCGTTGTCGGATTCGATGTACGCGAGTTCCTCGGCGTTGACATAGGGGCTTTCCTTCGGCTTGCGGTATAGCCATATCCAGAATCCCATCCAGACGAAGCCGAGCGCACCGATTATGATGAAGGCCATCTCCCATCCGCCGCCCACGCCAATGGACTTGAAGTACTTTGCCAGAAGGGGAATCACGACGGGCGATGCCAGAGCCCCAACGGATGCGCCGGCGTTGAATACTGCCGTCGAGAGCGCGCGGTCCTTCTTGGGGTTGTACTCCGCCGTCACTTTGATGGCGGCGGGGAAGTTGCCCGCTTCGCCGAGTGCCAGCATCGAGCGGCACGCGAGGAACAGCCACACGCTCGTTGTTGCTATCGCAAGTCCGGCCGAGCCGCCCAGTTTCACTGCTTCGCCCATGGCGGAGAGCGAATCGTAGCCGCAGAGAACCATAGTGGCAACGCCGCATGCCGCATGCAGGCAGGCCGCTAGAGACCAGAAGAATATAGCCCAGAGATAGCCTTTCTTCGTTCCGAGCCAGTCTATTAGCTTGCCGGCAACGAGTGAAATGCATGCGTAGAATATCGAGAAAAACGCGGTGATGGTGCCGTAGTTCGCGTCGGTCCATCCGAATTCCGGCGCGATGAAGTCCTTCCATGTCAGCGACAGGACCTGCCGGTCGAGGTAGTTTACGGTGGTCGCGAAGAAAAGCATCGCGCATATGATCCACCTGAAGTTGCTCATTTTTTTCATCACCATTCTCCTTTGTCTGTTTCGTTATATGCGGAGTATATCAAAATTTTCTGCGGCGGTGAATAGGCTTGTTTCTGTTTTTCGGTTTTTTGCCGCCCGGCCCACTGTGTTCGCGCTTGAACCACGGCGCCTGCGGAAGGCCAATATTCTTGCGCCCGGCTTTCTCCTCGGCGATGATGTCATGGAGCGGCTGGTCGCGGTCTACCCGTATGGAACGTTTCATGTATCGTTCAATCGCCTTGAGAAGTGCGCGTTCGTCGCCGGCTACGAAACTGATTGCCAGGCCGCCAGCCCCTGCGCGCGCCGTCCGGCCTACACGGTGGACGTAGCTTTCCACTTCTATAGGCAACTCCATGTTCACTACGCACGAGACGTCGGGCACGTCTATTCCGCGCGAGGCGATGTCGGTCGCGACGAGCACTCTGGCCTCGCCTTTGCGGAACGCGTCCAGTGCGCGCGTACGCTGGTTTTGCGTCTTGTCAGAGTGTATGGCGGCGCACAGGATGGATTCGCGGCCGAGACGCTTCGCGATGCGGTCCACTCCGTGGCGCATCTTCGCGAAGACTATTACGCGCGTCCATTCTGGGTGCGTCTTCAATAGGTGAATCAGAAGCGCATCCTTCTGCGAGCGCTCTACGAACATCACGCGATCGTCAAGGAGCTTCGAGATGTTTGCGGCGGGCGCGGGGTTGGCCGGATTGTCGCTTCCAATCGTGACCTGCACAGGGTCGGTGACGAGCGAGCCGGCGAGAGCGCGGATTGCGGGCGACATCGTGGCGGAGAAGAAAAGCGATTGGCGCATCGCGGCGACTGGGAGCTTGGAGATTATGCGCTTGATGTCCGGAAGGAAACCCATGTCGAGCATGCGGTCGGCCTCGTCAAGGACGAAGAACTCGACATGGTCGAGTTTCACTATACCTTGGGTCATGAGGTCTATCAGGCGGCCGGGACAGGCGATCATGACCTCCGCGCCTTTCTTGATGTCCTTGACCTGACCGTATTGCGACACTCCGCCTATGATGCAGGCGAAGGGAATCTCTGCGTATTTGGAATACGTGCGCACGCATGCGGCGGTTTGCGCGGCCAGTTCTCGCGTGGGGCTCAAAACGAGCGCGCGAGGATGTCCAATGTGGCGCGGCCGACGGTCGCGGACGAGCCGGTGCAGAATCGGAAGCATGAATGCAGCCGTCTTTCCGGTGCCGGTCTGGGCGATCCCGATGAAGTCGCGACCCTCCAAAAGATGCGGAATAGCCTTGTTTTGGATAGGGGTTGGCGATATGTAAGAGGCATCGGCGATGGCCTTTTGCAACGTCTGGTCGAGCGACCCGAAAATATTTTCTTCAAACATATTGCGATATTATACCAAAAATCCGCCCCGAAATGTGGTATAATATTATGCAAACAGCAAACAAGGAGAAACCGGATGAACTATACGTCTGCCGAAAAGATGCTGAAGAAGTGCTCGCAGGAGCACGTCCTCGCGTATTGGAAGAAGCTTGGCAAGAAGTCTCAGGAGGCTCTGCTGGCACAGATCGGGAAAATCGAGCCGGAGTCGCTCGCGTACTGCCGCGCGGCGCTCGAGAAGGGCTCGGAGGTGCCGGATAGCTCGAAAGGCAAGGCGCCCAAGGTTGCAGTGCTGAAGGGCAAGAAGCTCGTCGAGGCTGTCTTGGCAGGCGAAAAGGAACTCAAGGCCGGACGTGTCGCCGCGCTTCTCGTGGCGGGTGGGCAGGGATCGCGCCTCGGGTACGACGGACCAAAGGGATGCTACAGCATAGGACCGCTCACCGACGCGCCCCTCTTCTATTTCCACGCGAGAAAGATCCTTGCCAGGCAAATCAGGTACGGAAAGACAATCCCTTTTTACATAATGACGAGCGAAGCCAACAATGCCGCCACTGTCAAGTGCTTCGAGGAGAACGGGTATTTCGGCCTCGACAAGAAGGACGTATTCTTCTTCACGCAGGGAATGTGGCCGGGAATGACGAAGGACGGCAAGATTCTCATGGACGCCAAGGACCACATATTCATGTCACCCGACGGCCATGGCGGACTTCTCGCGGCGCTAAAGAAGTCGGGTGCGCTCGCCGACATGAAAAAGCGCGGCATCAAGAGCGTGTTCTTCTTCCAGGTCGACAATCCGCTAGTTGAGATCGCCGATCCCGCGTTCGTCGGATACCACGTTCTCAACAAGTCCGAGTATTCGCTCAAGCTTTGCGCTAAGAGGGATCCTAAAGAGAAGGTGGGTGTGCCGATGCAGTTTGGCAAATCGTTCAGGATGGTCGAGTACACCGAGATGACCGACGAGCAGTGCAACAGGAAGAACAAGGATGGCAGCCTCTATTTCCTCTACGGCTCGCCCGCGATACATGTTTTCGACCGCGCGTTTCTCGAGCGTG
Source organism: Kiritimatiellia bacterium (assembly GCA_017965685.1). Classification (GTDB taxonomy): domain Bacteria; phylum Verrucomicrobiota; class Kiritimatiellia; order RFP12; family UBA1067; genus UBA1067. Next base: position 3,535 of record JAGCPM010000219.1, read on the forward strand.
AGGCCGCGGTTCCGATGCCGCTCCACCTTGCATTCAAGAAGATTCCTTTCGTGGACGCGAAGGGCAGGCTCGTGAAGCCTTTGGAGCCGAACGCCTACAAGTTCGAGAAGTTCATTTTCGACATCCTGCCCAAGGCCAGGACGGCGGCGTTCCTCGCGTTCAACCAGAAGGACGAGTTCTCGCCCGTCAAGAACGCCGAAGGTGGCGATTCGCCTGCGACATGCAAGGCCGATATGCAGGCGAAGTGGCGCAAGTGGCTCGGTGAGGCGGGCGTAATGCTTCCCGAGGGAATGCAGATTGAAATCGATCCCGCGTACGCGATCGACGCGGCGGACATAAAAGCCAAAGGAATTTGCTTGGGGGCGGAATGAAAGATCTCAAGGAAGCATACAGGACGATAGAGGCCGACCATTTCGCGCCGAAGATGGAGATAAGCTTCATCGACGGCGCTAAGCGGGAGACGTTCTTCTACGAGAAGGCGACCTGGAACATAGGCGGAGAAGAGAAGGGCCTGCGCTACGGCGAGAATCCCGGCCAGGAGGCGGCGCTATACCGCCTCGTGAACGGCAATCTCTCGCTCGGCGATGTGGAGATGGTGCAACCCGGGAGATATCTAGCTTTCGACGCGGAACTCCTGCAAAGCGGCAAGCATCCCGGCAAGACGAACATCACCGATACGGACAACGCGCTCAACATCCTCCGGTATCTGATGGAGAAGCCGACGGCTGTCATCGTCAAGCACAACAACCCTTGCGGCGTGGCGACCGGCTCTACGCTCGCCGAGGCGTACTTCCGCGCGAACAAGGCTGACAGGCTCGCCGCGTTTGGCGGTGCGATAGCCCTCAACCGCGAGTGCGACATCGAAACCGCGAAACTCATAATCGAGAACTATGCGGAAGTCGTCGTTGCGCCCGATTTCAAGCCTGGCGTGATGGACCTGTTCGCGACAAAGAAGAACCTCCGCGTGTTCCGCATAAGGAATATGGCTCGTCTGACCGAGTTTGTGGCGAAGCATGTCGTCGACTTCAAATCGCTCATCGACGGCGGCATAGTTGCGCAGACTTCGTTCAGCGCCAATGCCAGAAAGCCGGAGGATTTCATGCCGGCGTATTGCAATCGCAAGATTACGGACAAGGCCACCGGAGAAATCCGCTATGAAGAGCACAAGATCGCGCGACTCCCCACCGCGAAGGAATATGAAGACCTGGTGTTCGGGTGGCTTGTCGAGGCGGGCGTCACCTCGAACAGCGTCCTCTATGTCAAGGATGGCGCGACCGTCGGAATAGGCACCGGCGAACAGGATCGCGTTGGCGTGGCCGAGATAGCCCGCGACAAGGCGTACACAAAACACGCAGACTGGATCGCCTGGGAGAAGTACCAGAAGCCGTATAACGATCTTCGTCTCGCGTTCGGCGAGGAGGATGGCGCGAAGAAGCAGGCCGAGATAATGGAGCAGACCAGAGCCGAAAAGGGCGGATTGCCCGGTTGCGCTATGGTTTCCGACGCGTTTTTCCCGTTCAGGGACGGCGCAGAGGTGGGCATCCGCCAGGGCATAACGTCTATAGTCCAGCCTGGCGGCGCAATCCGTGACTGGGACGTTATCGACTGCTGCAACGACGCTGGCGTAGCGATGGTCTTCACCGGACAGAGAAGCTTCAGGCACTGACAACTGACAGGACTGGCCAAGGAGAAAACATGAACACAATCACATTCGAGCAGGCTTGGAACTACGGAGGGCCGATCATGTACGTCCTCGCGTTCCTTTCTGTGATGGCCCTCACCAATGTGCTGTACCTCTGGCTCGTCCAGAGGAAGGGCTCGTTCGTGAAGGAAGGGCTTGAAAAAGTCACTGGTTCGCCAGATCCGGCGGGCGAGGGCGTTAGGATCGCCGAGAGGACCTACCTGGCGGTGGATTGGCTCGCGGATATCGCGGCCATCGCGCCGCTTGTGGGACTCCTTGGCACGGTTCTCGGCATGTTCCAGGCGTTCGGCGGAATTGCGGCAGATGTCACTGCTGGAGCTAAGCCGGTCGTCCTCGCGCAGGGCGTCTCGCAAGCCATAGTCACGACAATCTTCGGCCTTGTGGTTGCGATTCCGTCGCTCGCCCTGCACGCAGTATTCCGCAGACGCGCGGCAAGAAACATTGCCGCCCTTGAGGAGAAAGTCAATGAATTTTACGCCCAGGCACAAACCTAAGGCCCCTGCATTGGCGCTGACGTCGATGCTTGACGTCATTTTCCTTCTGCTGTGTTTTTTCGTCACAGCAAGCGTCTATTCGCAGTGGGAGAGCGAGATTTCCATCGAGTTGCCCTCCGCATCCAGCGCCGAGACTCCAGACCGGTTGCCTGGCGAGATAATCGCCAACGTGACCAAAGAGGGCGTTGTCAGGGTCAACGGCGCCACCCTCACCCTTGAGGACCTTGGCTCGCGCCTTTCCAAGATTGCGAAGTTTTATCCAGGCCAGGCTGTGATAATCCGTGCTGACAGGGAAACACGGTACGACTCGCTTGTCAAGGTCATCGACCCATGCCGCGCGGCCGGAGTCTGGAATTTCTCGCTCGCCAC
>JAGCPM010000220.1 GCA_017965685.1 Kiritimatiellia bacterium
GAGCCGGTGCAATTCGTGTTCCAGGCGGGATTGGTGGCGTTCTACGCGTTGGCGCTTGTCGCGTCGCGGGCAATGCGCATCGGGCGCGATCCGTTCGGGTGGCGCTGGACGATTCCTCTTGTCGGCATATTGCTGGCCGGTTCGGACGGGCTTTACTTCAAGGGGCTTGTATATTCCGGGGCGCCGGTTTCCGCCGCCTCGCTGATGCGCCGTTTTTCGGTGGTGCTGACGTTCCTGCTGGGGGCGAGGTTCTTTCGCGAGACGAATCTTCTCCGCAAAGGAATAGCTCTTGCGGCGATTGTCGCCGGAGTGGCGCTGATGTGCCTGTCCATATGAATGGCGAGATGGCTGTTGACATTCAAGGCGGATTTTTGATAAAATCCGCAACATATGATTACGGTTACATTGGCAACGGTTGCCGGGCTCGGCGTCTACTGCGTTTGTTTTTACGCGGGCGACTTCGGCCGGGGCTGGTCGGTCGCGCTCGGAACGGGCGCTTTTCTCGCTGTGCAGATATTCTTTTCCCTCGCCATGCGTAAGCGCGTGATGGCGGAGATGGGGAAGGTGCAGAGAATACTTGAAACGGGCCAGAAGGCATTGCAGGCGAAGACCGCGCGCTGGCAGTTCCGTCCGCCCGGCAGCATGCAGCAGGCGCAGAACGAAATCGCACGCGATACGAAGGTTTTCGTCAAGGAGGCGATTGCGGCAGTAGACTCCCTTAAGAAGTTCAAGATATGGGTGCCTATGATAGAGAAGCAGATGGCCACGGCACGGCTGCAGCTTGAGTGGATGATCAAGGACTTCGATGCGGTCGACGCCGACATGAAAAAGGCTATCGTCGCCGATGGTACGATGGCGGCCATGTTCGTGGCGCGCGCCCACATGAGGGGCGAGGGGCTTGATGCAATCAGAAAGACGTACTCGAAGTACTCGAAGCGTTTGAAGTACAACGAAAACGCGCTCATCGCGGGCGCATGGTCCTGGATACTCGTCAAAAAGGGGCTTTCCGAGAAGGACGCCGCCGCTTCAAAGGCTCTCTACGACGAGGCGTTCAAGGTCCTCACCGAGGCCTTGAAGAACAGCGACAATCCTCAGCTCAAGGCGAACCATGTTTCGCTCATGAACAACCGTCCGGGCCATTTCACGAATTCCGGCCTTGGAGACAGGTGGTATTCGCTCTGGCTTGAGGAGCCGAAAAATCGCGCGCCGCGCCAGCATATGAAATACAGGTAGGGCAATGACGGGTAAAGCGATCGTTCTGGCGGCGGGATTCGGCACTAGGCTGAGGCCCCTGACAGCGACCGTGCCCAAACCGCTCCTGCCCGTATGGGGCGAGGAGATGCTCTCGCGAATCGTATCCGCATTGCGCGCGAAAGGGGTGTCGGACATAGCCGTCAACTGCCACTATCTTGCGCCGAAGATCGTGGAGTGGTGCGAAAGGAACGGCTGCAAGGCGAGCGTCGAAAATGAGATACTGGGGACCGGCGGCGCAGTGAATCCGCTTAAGGGATGGATAGGGCGCGAGCGCTTCTATCTCGTCAACGGAGACATAGTGCTTGACGGCGCGGAAGAAATCGACCTCGAGGCCGCGCTCGACTCGAAGCCTCTCGCGGGCACCTGCAATATCGCGGCGGCGCTGGTGACGGAAGAAGGCCCGCGCACGATAGAGGTCGAGCCGGAAAGCTCGCTCGTGACGAATTGGGCAAGTTTCGACGCCGGAGCGGACGGCACTTTCACCTATTGCGGTTTCGCGCTGCTGAAGCCGGAGATTCTCGACTACATCAGGCCGGACGGCTTCTCGACGATAATCGAGGCCTACGAAAAGGCGATGATGGATGGCAAGTTCGTCAAGGCGGTCAAGAGCGACAGATTGATGTGGACCGACGCCGGAACGGTCGAAAGCTACATCGCGGTCAACGAAAGCGGGGAAGACAATGCGTTCGGCGACCTGCCGCACGTGAAGGCGTTCGGCGGAAAGGACGTGAAGTTCCTCGGCGCGAGAGGAAGCGACAGGGCTTTTTTCAGGTGCGACAAGGGAATAGTCGTAGTGTACGACGACGCGAAGAGGGGCGAGAACGCCAAGTATGCTTCGCACTCGAAGCATCTCTCGGAAAACGGCGTAAGCGTGGCGAAGGTCATTGAAGAGAGAGCGGATCTGAAGGCGCTCTTGATGGAAGACGCGGGAGAAATCGACCTTGCGGCGAAAGCGGCGAAGGGTGGAGAGGAAAAGTTCAACGCGTACGTCAAGGCGGTGGAAGCTTTGGCGAAGTTTGGAGGGGCGAAGGTCCCGGAAAATGCGGAGACGGCGTTCGGGCCGCAGCTGTGGGAGTGGGAGAGAAATCTTTTCAGGGAGCATTGCCTCAAGACGCGTTTCGGGATGGAGATGCCCGAGGCCGCCGGGGCGGAACTGGAGAACATAGCCCGGCGACTTGACGCGGAACCAAAGGCGCTTGTGCACCGTGACTACCAGTCCACAAACGTGCTTTTCAAGGATGGTGAGGCCATGATCATAGACTATCAGGGCATGAGAAAGGGACCTGTGGCCTACGATCTGGCCTCGCTTCTATACGATCCGTACGTCAGACTGTCAGCCAAGGAGCGCGAGGCGCTCGCGGCACTGTACGCCAAGAAGTCTGGGATGGACGCCACCTCAGTCATCGAGGTCCTGCCTTTTGCGGCGGTGCAGCGACTGGTGCAGGCGCTCGGCGCGTACGGAAGGCTTGCCAGCGTGGGGCAGGCGCAGTTCGGGAAGCACGTAATGCCGGCGCTTGAGAATCTTCTCGCCGCGGCCGACGAGGCCGGGCTCGATGCCATCGGCGCGCTGGCGGAGGATTTGATCGCGAAGGAGAAGGCGAAGTGGGCGTGATGGCGAAATTCATACGCCGGATATCCAAGACCGGGACGAAGCGCAAGACGACCGTGAAGACCGTCGCGATGGGCAGGGAGCGCGAATTCGCCGCGTTCGACTTAGTTGATGACACCTTCATCTTCGAGAAGGGCATCATCGGGCGGCTGGGCGACAGGCCGAGCGTACTTGTGGTCGAAAAGAGCGCGCTCACGAAAAGGAAGCCGGGCAGGGTGATGACGATCACGACGGGCAACCACTCCGTCGCTGCGTTTCCCCTCCTCGACGGCAGGTTCTGGAAGTTTTCGCACGTGCCGAAGCTCAAGGCGGGCGACGTGCTGGTGAAGTCGATACTCTGCGCGAACGTGGTGAACGACACGATAGAGATATCGCAGCGCGAAGTGCCGTCAAAAATATTGTTCGGGGCGGACGAGTGGCTACTCGACACGCTCGGGTTCGCGCTCGATGACATTGTGATGGGCGATCGCAACGACCAGGCTCTCGCCCACTACAGGCGGCTTGGCCAGGAGTGGCGCGTGAAGCCGCTCGCCTGGACGGAGGCGGGGCAGAAGATCGCGCTCGCCGCTTCGCAGAAGCGGATTGCCTCGAAGATCAGGTACTACCACAGCGCGAAGGGTGTCCATTTTCTGAGCTTTGCCGAATTCAAGCGCTTCGCCGCTTTGGCATCGACCGACAAGGAGTCGTTCGCAAAGGCGCTCAAGGAGCTAGTGAGCGTGTTCGAGGGCAACCATGTTTCGTTCATGAGGATGCCGAAGATAAAGGGGCACCACGAGATCGAACTCTTCGGCCTTCCGAGAGGCGCCGCAATCGACAAGATAATTCCCCAGCTTGAAAGGCTGATGGAGTCCGTTGCGCTCGGCCGCATAGACGACGCGCACGTAGTCTCCCGCATAGAAAACATCACCTCGCTGTACGAATCGCTTCTCTCGAAGGCGGAGTTTGCCGACGAGAACTCCAAGACGTTCACCGAGAACCTCTACATGCACATCACTGGCGAAGTATACTCCGTCGTCGGCGACGGCACGACGCCCGCCTTCGACGACAGGCGGACCGCGCTGCCCGGCGCCACGTTTGTGGACGGAAGGCCGGTGTTCCATCCCGGCGCGGACGACCGCAACGAGGTGCTCCTCTCCAACATCCGCGCGCTGCAGAGCAAGGACGAGCGCATAGAGTACGCCAACGTGTACGAGTTGCGGAGCGATGGAGAGGATGTCGAGCTCGGCAAGGGAAGGACTCGCGAAATCGTCTACAAGACCAACCGCTCGCCTGTTGAGCGCAGCCTGATCGAAAAACGCTTCTCGAGCGCGAAGAAGGGTTATTCGAGCTACATGCTTTCGCGAGTCGAGGGCTTCAGGGCGCTTGGCATGGGGCTGGGCCAGTACCGCATCCTCAGGCGCAGGGCGCAGAAGGGCAGGATGCTCGACTACTTCATCAGGGACAGGCTGGAGGGCGAGCCGATAGACGGCATACCGGCCAACTATTTCTGCAGCATGGAGGATTCGTCGGTCGAGGAGCCGGAGGTGGTCCTTGCCGTTGCGCAGTTCATGGGCGATGCCGCGGCGCAGAACATGGCGATGAAGAAGTTCGATCCGAAGGTCGAGTCGCCGCTCTTTGGCGTCGGCAAGGAGATATACGAGTTCGAGTACGACCTCGTTTCCGAGCACGTGGTGCCGAAAAAGGTGACGACATGCTCGGTCAGGGGCAGTTTCGGCTGGCCGAACATCGCGCACACCGACGAGAATCTGAACGCCATGGCGAGCTTTTACATGACGCACTTCGCCCATGCGCTCAAGGTGTTCCAGAAGAAGCACAAAGTGCCGATGTCGGCGCTGGCGATGCGCTTCATGGACGGTTTCGAGTACAGGACAAACGCGATGCTCTGGCAGCTTTCGGTGATGCGCGACGAGTTCGAGGATTTCAGGCCAAGCCTTCCGCCGGTGTACAAGTTCGACAGGAAGTGGCGGTTCGTGCTCTGGTCGCTTGAGCGCCAGGCGCGCAGGATGTCAGCGTTGAGGAAGATGTTCTTCAAGAAAGTAGAGATGATAGAAAA
>JAGCPM010000221.1 GCA_017965685.1 Kiritimatiellia bacterium
CTGCATCCAAGTGAGGAGGTCATATTACATGCCGAACGACACGCGAGGAGTATCCTTCCAATGGAACGCTTGGGTGTAGCCGTAGTTGGGAATATTGAAGTTAATCTCTCTGATGCTGGACCAGCGGGTCCATGTGATAGCCGTGCCGACGCGATAACGGTCGGTGACATTATAGTTCGAACCGAGAATATAGGATTCAGGGAGGGTCAATCTAGCACTGGCACTGGAATGGTAAGGAATTGCAGTAGGCAAAATACCAGACAAAACAAGCCCAGGATCACCCGTCATATCGAAATGGCCGCGTATATTGTGGCGGATTGGCGAACGATAGACGAAACCGATGCTCCAGTCATCGGTTATCTTGTAGAGCGTGGAAGCCGTCCAGCCTATGCTCCAGTCTTCACCCTCGAGATGGGAATAGAGATTGGCTGGAGCACCATATAAAGCAAGAGTGCTATTCTTGTAAAAAGGTTGCTTGTCATTGCTGAAGCTTATCCAGCTTACGCGCGGACCGGCCGCTATAGACCACTTGTCAGTTATCTTATAGGCCAGGTTGGGGTTCAACGTAACCTGGCGCATTGTAGTTTCCTTCGTATCGTTTGCGAGATCCCATCCGCCTGCATAGCGCGAACCAAGGCCGTACTCGGTATAATTGCCCCATCCGAACGTTAAGTCCGCAGGCAGCGGGACGGAGAAATAGAAGTTCGGCGCTGTGAACCATCCGGCATTCATGCGGTTCTGCGGAACATGATTGACTTCAGGATCGTAGAAAGGATTGATGAATGTGGCGCCGACAGTGACCTGGATATTGGTCGCAAAAGCGGTATTCGCGGCGTTGTAGTAGTTCGCCGAAGCATCCGGCTGCGTATCGGCGACGAGCGCGCCACCCATCGCGTTTCCGCGCGTGGAGGCCTCGTAAATGCCGAATCCAGCCGCGAGCACATTGCCCGCCGCAATCAGCGATATCGCCATCGAGACTATCTTTTTCATGTTGACACATTTCCTTTTTTTGTCAAGATGGCGCGTAGTATATCACAAAACGCCCTGCTCGCGCAAGGGGTATTTTGACATTTTTTAGGTTGGTGTCAAAACTGGGCGGACGGCTCTAAAGGAGCGTCCGGCTATCTGACGGCAAGAATTTCATCGACTATGCGGCCGAACGCATTGCCATCCCCTTCAAGCGGGCGCACGGCGGCATCAAGAGCCTTGACGGCTTTTTCGCGCTCCTCGTCATTATCGTGCCAGCGCAATACGCGCTCCACTACGTTCGCGGCGGTAAAATTCTCCTGAAGGAATTCCGGCATAGGCGCTTCTCCCGAGCCGCCAGACTTTTCCCAGATTATGTTGGCCAGCCCTATGTGCTTCACGCCCTTTATGACGCGCCGCGCAAACATGGCGAGGAGAGGATTCACCCTGTAGACGAGTATGGTGGGACATCTCGCAAGCGCCGCTTCGAGAGTGGCCGTTCCGCTCGCCACTACGGCCACATTGGCCCTTAGAAGAAGTTCGCGCGCTCCGCCCATCTGGATACGCAGGTCCTGATAATCCCGCACCCGCCCTGCGGTCATCGCGTCAATTGCGACGTACGCCTCTTCGTTCGCGGCGGGAATGACTATCGTCGAATTCCTGAGGCTCGCGGCGGCCTCGAGCATCGTCGGCAGATTGCGCTTTATCTCGCCGATCCTGCTTCCCGGCAGAAACGCCACGAGCGAAACGTCCCTTTCGCCGCGCTTCGGAAAATTCTCGGCAAGAGGGTGGCCGGTGAACGTCGCGAAGCCCGGCTTGAACATCTGCGGCTCGAATGGAAGAAAGCAGCACAAGCGGTCGAGCGAAGCTTCTATCTTCCTTACGCGCCCGGCGCGCCACGCCCATATTTGGGGGCACACCACATGTACGGCCCTGACGCCACGCTTCTTCGCGTGGCGCTGTATCGCGAGGTTCATCCCGGGATAGTCGATGGTGACGCACACATCCGGCTTCCATTCGTCTATGGCCCAGCACATCGTGCGCTTCACATGCAGAAAGTAAAACAGTTTCCTGAGTATGGGTCCGAAACCCATGACGGCGAGGTCGCTAGTCTTGAAGCCGAAATCCTGATATCCGAGAATTTCGTGCCCGGCAAGGCGCCGCTTTATCTCTGATGCGTATATGAGGGCCGACTCCTCGGCCGCGAGAAGGAGTATCTTCATGGTCTCAAAGGCGCTGGTTCAAGTCCGGAGGCTATCCCGACGATGGCGATGCCATGCGCATCGGCATAATCTATAACTTCCTTGCGGTTCAACATAACCAGCCTTCCGGCCTGGAAAGCGAGAGCGGTCGCGCCGGCCCAGTGAAGGACCTTCAGAGTCTTGAGCCCCACGACCGGAATATCGAAGCGCATATCATGGCCCTCTCGCGCGGCCTTGAACACGATAGAGCCCCTCCCGCCGAGCCTTCCGCCGCGCTTTACGGCCGCGTTCGTTCCCTCGAAAGCCTCGACGGAAAGCACCATACCCGACTTGACCATCACCGTCTGGCCGACATCAAGATGTCCAATATCCCTGACCACGTTGACGGCGTGTCGCACATCGCTTTCCTCATCAGACGTCAATCCGCGCTTCGTTAGAGTTCCCTCGCCGGGGATATGCTCGTCCATGAAGCAACTCGCCGGCAATATCGGCACTCCAACGTCCGCGAACTTCTCAGCGAGTTTTCCGAATATCGAATGGGCGTTCTTGACCTTGAGTTCAGAAAGCCACCTTTTCACTTCTTCGTCGAAACGCCCCCTGAAGAGCGAAAGCGGATTCACCTGACCCGCGAGAAACGCGCCCTCGTATCCGTTTGCGCCGCACCAGCGAATGCCTTCGGCTATCGTGCCTATCGAAATCCAGTGGACATTGTCTGCCGCCGCACATGTCGCGCGAGCAGTCGAACCCTTGACCGCTATGCAGTCCATCCGCCTCACGCCTGCCCTTTTCGCGCCCTCGATGAGGAGGCGCGGATACTGCCCGGAACCGGCAATCACTACCAGCTTGTCGCATGTCATGGCTTTAGCGTCCCCCTATCCTTACTCGCCTGCCTTCGATGGTATAGTCGCCCGAAGCGATTATCCGGAGCGCCTCGGGATACGCGATATGCTCCTGCACCTGTATTCTGGCGTGCAGAGACTCGGGCGTGTCGTCCTCCAGAACAGGCACGGCCTTCTGTACGATTATCGGCCCGGAATCGGTCCCGGCGTCTACGAAATGCACCGTGACCCCGGCGACCTTGCAACCATAGTCGAGCGCCTGCGTCCAGCCGTGCACGCCCGGGAAGGCGGGCAGCAGCGCGGGGTGGATGTTGATGACGCGATTCGGAAACGCAGCGAGAAGCTTCGGCTTCACTATCCTCATGAATCCAGCGAGGACCACGGTATCCACGCCGCGCGACTTGAGTATTTCGATACACTCGTCCTCGGCCCCGCCCTCTAGCTTGGTCTTCCATGGCGAGCAGTCGAGATGCATCGACTCTATGGAATGCCGCCGTCCGCGGTCGAGTATCTTCGCGTCCGCCACGTCGCTCAGGACGATTTTTATCTCGGCGTCGAGCTCGCCCTTCGCTATCGCGTCCACGATGGACTGCATGTTCGAACCCGCACCCGAGCCGAGCACCCCCAGTTTCAGCATTGCCATGTCTCTTCCCCCGCTTCCAGTGACGGCGCTACGTCTATGTTCATGGCGTCCGCGCCGGTTATGTTCCGTCTGAAATATGCAAGTCCCGCGATCATCGCGCCGTTGTCGCCGCAATACTTCGGCTTTGACGTCAAAAGCGGCAGCCTCGCCTCGTCGGCAACCTTTTTAAGGGTCTCCCTTACTCGCGAATTGAGGGACACCCCACCTCCAAGGATTATCGCCCTGAAGTTCCTGCGTCTCAGCGCGTTGCGTGTCCTGTCCGCTATAGAAAGGACTATCGCCTCCTGATAGCTCGCGGCTATGCGAGGCATCTCTCCGGCATCTTGCAGCTTCTCAGCTCCGCCTTCGCGCGCTATATACCTGAGAAGCGCCGTCTTGAGTCCTGAAAACGAAACACAAAGCCCAGCATCGAGTCCTGAAAGCGCGGCCACGCCATCTCTCGGCCTACCTTGCGGGAAAGGCACAAGACCTTCTGTTCCGTTTGCTTCAAGATAACCCCTCGCAAGCTTGTCCATTACCGGTCCGCCCGGATAGCCGAGACCAAGCATCTTCGCCGCCTTGTCAAACGCCTCTCCCGCCGCATCGTCAAGCGTCTGTCCGATTATCCTGTAGCGGCCGTATTCCTCCATTTCGATCCAGTTCGTGTGGCCGCCGGAAACGGCAAGCCCCAATGCCGGCATTGCCTCTCCGGGATCGCGGAACTCATCGTTGTCAAGGAACGGCGTATGCAGATGCGCCTCGATATGGTTTATCGCAATTAGCGGCACCCCTAGGGATTTCGCCAAGCCCTTCGCCGCGTTGAGGCCGACGAGGAGTGCCGGGGAAAGCCCCGCGCCGTAGGTGACGGCCACGGCATCGATCTTTCCGCCGGGCTTCGCCGCAAAAAAACCGCGCATCGCCGATTCCAGCACCTCGCCGATCTTCTCCACGTGGGCCCTGCTTGCGACTTCAGGCACAACCCCGCCGTAGGGCTGGTGCAACGGTATCTGGGAATAGACAATGTTCGAAAGAACCTCGCGGCCGTCCTTGACCACCGCCGCCGCCGTCTCGTCGCAGCTCGTCTCTATGCCGAGAATATGCATTCTACCAGAATTTCCACCAAGGCCGGTCCACCGGCTTCACTCCGCCGCTCGAGTCGTACAGATTCTGGATGCTGGTCTGCCCGGCTGTCTCCGGATCCTGCACGAGCTGTCTGGTCCTAAGTTCAAGCGCGTTCGGAAGTGACCAGAATTCGCTTCTTATAAACTGGTCGGGATTCGTCCTGTGTATCACTACGACCTCCCCAGTCGGCAATATGGAGATCGTGGGCTTCGTGATTCTCATAATCGAGCCTATGTCATGGGTGATCCACTTTCCGCTCTTGGAACCCTTGTCCTCCGCCGTCACGAACAGATGCTCGCTCCCTTTTCGCGTCCAATGCACAAGCCTGAACTCTCGGCTCAGGCCATCGGCGCACTTCGGATCGAATATCTGCAGCGCGCCGCCCAGCTCCATTCCAGGCACCACATCGAATGCTCTGTACTGTCCCTCGTACCTGGTGCTGTTGTGCACAAGAACGGGTCTCGCGAGATAGCGGCAGCATTCCCCGAGCGCGAAATGGTCCGCAAGAAACGTCTCAAGCTTCTGCCCTTCGTTGGAGTCGAGCCTGAATTTCGCAACGAACGGGATGTCGCGCATCCTTGTCAGCTCGGACATGTTGTGAGCCCTGTAGACCTCGACGAAGAGGCGGTCTCTGGAGGACGGGAATCCCACCGATATCCGGTCCGGAGACATATTCTTAACCGTCACCACGGCCCTTACCCGCTCGCCGGCGACATAGTCCGACTCGTCGAGCCTCATGTCGACCGATATCTCGCTCACCGCCGCGGCGAGCGCGGAAACCGTCGCAAACGCGCCGATCGCCGCCATTGTGATCTTCTTCATAGCGTTATCTCCAATCCGTCGTACGCAGGCTCCACTCCTTGCGGAAGCATCGCGAGCCATTCCTCGTGCGTGAAATCGTGGCACATGTGGGTGAAAAGCGTCCTGCCCGCACCGATTCGCGCCGCGTATGCGAGCGCCCTCTCCATGCTGAGATGCGTCGCGTGCTCGCGCTTGCGCAGGCAATCAAGGACCATCACGTCCACACCCTTGAGCATGTCGAGAGCCGCGTCCGGGATGTCGTGGCAGTCGCTCGCGTAGCCAAGCCTGCCGCCGGTTTCCGAATCCTCGATAAGATATCCAGCACAAGGAAAGCCGTGCTCCACCCTGAATGGCGAAAGTTTCGCGCTTCCTATCAGGAAAGGCTCCGTCGCGCCGACGAACTCGACCTGAGGCCGGTACAATCCCCTGTCTCCCGCCGCCTTGGAGATGTAGGGGAATATCGCGTGCATCTGCGCTATCGTCTCGGGCAGGGCGTGGCACGGCAACACCGCGCCGCCATTGATCGTATTGAAACGCCTCACGTCGTCGAACGCGGCCACATGGTCCATGTGCGCATGCGTCAGGACTATCGCATCAACCTTCGATATGCCGTACTCGAGACACGCGAGCCGCATTTCCGGCGGAGTGTCGATCAGAAATCCCTTGCCTCCCGCAACCACGTACGCGCCGCTTCTCCTGCGCTTGTCGCGCGGATCCTTCGATACACACGTCCGGCATCCGCAGCCTATCTGCGGAACGCCTACGGACGTGCCCGTGCCTAGGAAGCGCAGCACCATCCGGCCGTCAGACTCCTATCGCCTTCCTGAGCGCCGCGACCACGCTTTCCACGTCCGCATTGTCCAGCCTCTCCAGAGTCTTGGCCCAGCGGTACGCGCCCGAGCCGCCGACATCATACGGCCTGTGCACGAAAATATTGTTGAACGCATCGCGCCTTTCCCTGTAGTCGGACTGGACCTCTACGAACCGCCTCTTGAATCCTTCGACGTACGCGTCTACAAATGTCTTGTAGTCGCTGACGAACGCCTTTCTCCTGTGTACGACGTCCGCGTATGGCGCAATGGACTCCTCGAACGAACGGAGATAGTTCACGAATGTGCCGACATGGTTCGTTACCATGACCCTCTCGGGAATCCCGCTCTCGCCAAGCTGCAGGACCTCGTAGTTCTTGTCGAAGAGGTTCTCGTTCGTCTCGCTCGACATGCGTCCGACGATGAGGTCGAGCGCAGCCGCCCTGCCCATCAGATACGCGAAGGCGAGCGCGAAGGCCGGATTGCGGAACTTCGCGACAGGCACTTTGTCCGATGCCACTCCGGTAATGTACGAGCGCACCAGATAACAGGTCTTCACGCGCGTACCCGCATACTGGCGGTTCGAGCCGTTGTATATTTCCGTCATCTGCCCCGCGCCGATCCTGGGCGGGAGAGGCATCCCGAGCTGCTGGCACATGAGACGCCTGTCAAGGACGTAGTCCGAATATTCGTCTGCCTCGTATACCGCCCTCAGCAGATCTTTGCCTTCGTCGAGATGCTCCACGACACCCCACTTGTGAAACCTGAGCATGAACACTCCGGGATTCGGCCTCTCGGCCGTCTTGAGCTGGATGATATACACCCCTCCTCGCCGCGTCCCTGCAATCGGCTCGCGAGCGAGCGACCTCGTGATCCTGCCTATGTTCACATACTCTATATCCGCAAAAAGCCGCATGAAATCGAAGATCATCATTCGCGCGCGCTGGTCGCACATCTCGGCCAGTTCCGGATCCCTAGTGCGCATGAACTCCTCCCAGAGCGTGTCGAACACCAGCTGTCCATTCACGATTCTCGCGCCCGGCAACCACTCAATCTGGCGGTAGAACTCGGGACTTATGCCCTGCACCAGCTCGCTATCGTCCGCCGCCGTCTCGTTCGGTCCTGCGGAAAGAGTACGGCTCATCTCGTTGCGCCACTCGTAGTTGTCGACGCTCTCGTCCCTGAGCTGGATCGGCATGGAAATCCGCCAGTCGGTGTAGATTCTGTCGATGGCATCCTTGAGCGCGCTATCGCTCAGCGCATCGACATCTAGCGCCTTTATCGCCTGCTTGATGTCAATCGGCGTGGTGACGGGGAAGAGATCTATCTCGGGCATCCCCACCCTGTTGCGCCGCGAAAGCATCTCCTGCGCCTGCTTGAACTGCGACCTCAGCATCGACGGCTCGAGCTTCTCAAAACCCATGCACCCCGCCGCCGTCAGGTAGCGCGTGCCGGTGGTGTGGTTGTAGTAGTATATCCTGTCGCCATCGATCGCCACCTTAGAGGACTCGATCTGCCGAATCATGTCCTCCTGCGATATGGGTGCCCTGGCCATCCTCCAGTTCTCGCCGCGTTCCCTTAGTGCGTTGCGCACCTTCGCGTTGCGAGTGTTGAGAAAGCGTATGCGCCTCTTCGAGACCATCTTCTGCAGCGCGTCATCCGCCCTGAACGCCAGATCAAGATGGTTGGGGTCCGGGCGTATCAGCACCGCCGCGTCAGTGAAGATCAGATCGACCGACTGCTCGAGCTCCTCTTCCTCCTCCACTTCCGTCATTGGCGCAAGGCCCTCCTCCGCCCTTTTCGCGTTGATGAGGTCAAGCCACATCATGCGCTGGGTGGCGTGAACGCCCTTGGCCGTCACGAGTCCCGGAGTCCTGAAGAATATCGTGCCGATCCTGCTGAGCAGGTTTCCTTCGGCGTCCTTTGCGAAGATCTTGTCTCCTATCGTTTCCATAGCAGTGGGTATTATACCAAAAAACCGCGGCGCTGTATAGCGGCCGCGGCTCTTTTTGTCTGTCGGGGAAAGCTCTCTCGTCAGGCGGCGCCACCCGCCTGCGAACCCCACGCATAGTGCGCAAAGGCCTTGTTCGCCTGCGCCATCTTGTGCACGTCGTCGCGCTTCTTGATCACGTTGCCCTGACCCTGGAACGCGTCGATAATCTCTGCGGCGACCGCAGCGGGCATTCCCATGCCGTGGCGGGCGCCAGCATACTGCGTCGTCCACCTGAGCGCGAGCGAGAGCTGGCGGTTGGCCGCGATCGGCACCGGGACAGGATACGTTGTGCCGCCGACCCTGCGCGTCTTGACCTCGACCTGAGGCTTCATGTTGTCGATCGCAGCGCTCACGACCTCGAGAGGATCCGTGTAGACCTTCTCGTCCTTCGTGAACTTCGCCTGATCGGCATCGATCGCCTCGCGCACCTTGTCGATCATTCCGTAGACTATCTTCTCCGCGACGGTCTTCTTGCCGTCTTTCATGATCACACGGATCATGTGCGCAACGAGCTCCGAATTGTACTTCGGGTCCAGTGTTACGCGCTTTACGATTGCCTTACCTCTGCGGCTCATCGCTTACTTCTCCTCTTTCTTCGGCTTCTTCATGCCGTACTTCGAACGGCTACGGTTTCTGCCAGCCACGCCAAGCGAGTCGAGCTTGCCGCGCACGATGTGGTAGCGCACGCCGGGAAGGTCCTTCACACGGCCTCCGCGCACCAGCACCACAGAGTGCTCCTGCAGATTATGCCCCTCTCCGGGGATGTAAGCCGTGACTTCGTATCCCGAGGTGAGTCGCACGCGCGCCACCTTGCGGAGAGCCGAGTTCGGCTTTTTGGGCGTCATTGTCTTGACGACGAGACACACGCCGCGACGCTGAGGGCACTCCTTCAGCGCCGGCGACTTCGAACGATTCGCGAGCGGCCTGCGGCCCTTGCGGATCAACTGGTTTATTGTCGGCATCTGGTGTTTTTCCTTGCTTTCCCAAACATGGGGCATAAGTATATCATATTCGCCCCTCTCTTGGCAAGGGGGTAAATTCCACGATTTTTCAACAGGCGAACCATGTCATTTCCCGACACAAAAGCGCGAAAAGAGCCGCGAGAGCATGTCTGACGAATACACAGCCCCGACCAGCTCCGCCAAAGCGTCCCCTATCCGGCGCATGGTGTTTGCCCGTATCACAAGCTCCGGATTCCCACCGTCCCTCTCGATTTCCGCACATGCCCAAGCGTACGCTCCGGCGTGCCTGGAATCGTCCGGACGCTCCAGTTGCGCGATTCTCGCCGCAATCTCCGTGCGGAGCTGATCGAGTCCCTCGCCCGTGACCGACGATACATTCAGACCTTCGCCCCGCGACAGGTCGCATTTTGAATGCACGAGAATGGTCTTGGCCCCTTCGCCTGCGCCGTTCCCCAATCTCTTGGCGGCACCCAAATTCACCACGATATCGGCTGATTCGGCCATCGACCGCGCCCTGCGGACCCCTTCCGCCTCCACCGGCGAATCCGTCTCGCGAAGCCCGGCCGTGTCTATGAGGCGCACGGGGAAGCCGTCCACCTCCAGCCACGCGTCCACGGCGTCACGGGTCGTTCCGGCCTCTGGCGAGACTATCGCCCTGTTCTCGCCCAGTAGCGCGTTCATCAGCGACGACTTGCCGGAATTGGGCGGCCCGGAAAGGACCACCGTCACTCCGTCGCGCAGGATTTTCGACCTTCGCTCGCGCTCCAAGGCCGCTTCTAGCGCAGTCTTGAAATCCAACATTTTCCCGTCGAGCATGGCGAAGAAACCCTCAGGCAGCTCATCCTCGTCCACATCCAAAGAATGCTCCATCAGCGCGGAAAGATCTATCGCCATGCCATACAGCCGGAGGGCCTCCTTCTTTCGCCCGCCGCCCATGCCGGAAATCGCATCATCCGCCGCCTTGACCGTCTTCGCGTTTATAAGGTCGAGTATAGATTCCGCCTCGTCGAGATCTATCTTTCCAGCCATTACGGCGCGGTATGTGAACTCGCCCCTGTCGGCGAGCCTCGCGCCGTTCGCGATGCACACGCCGAGAACACGGGCTGGGACAACCCCGCCGCCATGGCACTGAAATTCAATGGCGTCCTCGCCAGTGTACGACTTCGGGGCTGCGAATGCCAGGATGAGCGCATCGTCGATCACTCGTCCGGAAACATCCTTTATCCTGCGATGCGCGAAAGTCCCGGGAGCTGGCAAAGCCCCATCGACCATCTTTGCGGCAACCGCGAAGGACTCTGGGCCAGAAAGCCTCACCACCGCAAGAGCCGCTTTTCCGGGAGCGGTCGATATCGCGGCTATCGTATCGCCTTCGCGGCTGAGGCCGGCCATCACTTAGCCTTGCGGAAGAAGCGGCGCATCTCCTCGGGCGTCTTGCACTTCACGAGCGCGTCAACCGCGCCCTCGGCGCGCAATGCGCGGGAGATGAAGCTCATCAGCTTGAGATACGGCGTTTGCGTGGTGTCGCTCGCCAACGTAAGAACTATCACCCTCACGGGACTCTTGTCGATTGTCTCGTAGTCGGAAAGCCCCCCCGTCGGACTGTCCGCCCCCGCAACGATTGCGACAGCCCCCGCGATGCCCTTCACGGTCGAATCGCGCCCGTGTGGAACGGCGATCCCGCGGTCGAGACCGGTAGGCATGGACGATTCGCGCTTCATGACGGCAGCAATCGCCGATTCCACGTTCGTCACATGGTGCGGAATGCCGTCCGCCATTGTCTTGATTATCCTGTCTATGGCTTCGGTCTTTGTCGAGGCCACGAGGTTCGGAATCATGACGAATCCCTGAAGATATCGCCCGACCCCCTCGTGTCCGCGCTTCGCGGCCTCGGTTTCGGCAATCATCTTGCTCAGGTCCTCCTGGCGAATCGGCTTCGCAATCGCGCGGGCGAGCTCGTTCATCTCGCTTGCAACCTCCATCCACGCCGTCATCACTATCGCCTCCTCGGCCGGAGTGCAACTGAAACTTATCTTCCGTCCGCGTCTGCGTATCGCGAGTTCAATGTCGTCCATCGCAATCTCCCAGATGTGGTCTTCCTGGGAAAGGCACGTCGTGAAGAAGCCCTCCTTGCGGAACTCCTCGATTAGCTTCGACATCATCAAATCGGCCACATCGCGGTCGGCGAGCTCAAAGACCACCTCGCGCGATCCGCCGGAGGAAGCCTTCGGATTGCGCACCCCCTTGGCTCTGGAGCGGAAAAGACCCACGAGCGCCGGCGGCGCGATGATTGTCGTAACGAGAGTCATCAAAATGCCGATACCGAAAATCTCCTGGTCGAGATATCCGGCGGAAAGTCCCAGTCCTGCGATAATCAGGGCAACTTCGCCGCGCGGCACCATCCCCGCGCCTATGCGCAATCCTCCCAGCGCGTTGAATCCGCAGAACATCGACGGGATCATGCAGCCCAACACCTTCGCCGCAATGGCGAGGACGGTGTATATCGCACCGAACACGAGTACCGGCTTCGAGCAGAGCGCGCTCATATCCACCATCATGCCCATCGAGCAGAAGAATATCGGCACCAAGAACGTGTAGACAGGAGTAAGCATCTCCTGTATGGGATGCTTCAGGTCTGTGCGCGAAAGTGCCAGCCCCATCACATACGCGCCGATGATCATCGCAAGCCCCATGAACTCGAAAAATCCGGCGAGCACCAGAGCAAGACCGAACGCCATAGTAGCTATCACCACCGGCGACTTGAAGCAGTATTTGAGGAACTTGGCTATGTACCGGGCAGCGAGGACACCGATCGCGGTCGCGCCAAGCCACACCCCGAACGCCTTAGCCGCCACGAGCCCGATCTCTACCCAGTCCATGCCCGCCGTCTCGCCCGTTGCTTTCGCCGCCATGTGCGCGGCGATTATGCCATTGCCGATTGCGAGGACGATGAGGCCAAGGACGTCGTCGATCACCGCGCCCGCCATGATCGTCGTGCCTTCCTCGGAATCCATTTTCTTGCGCTCTGAAAGGATGCGGGCCGTGATTCCGACCGATGTCGCCGTGGACATTATGCCCATGTACAGCGGCGCGGCCTGCGTTATCGCCTGCGCGAAAGGCATTGTCTTCAAGGCCGCGAACATCTCCACGTCCGGGAAGAACACCGGCAGAAAATACACCGCGCAAAGATCGCCGAAAACGAACGAGAAAAGCACGCCTCCCAACCCCACCGCCGACCCGACGAACGAATACTTGAGGAACATTCTGAGATTCGTCTCAAGGCCCGAGAGGAACAACAGTATTATCGAGGCTAGCGTCGCTATGCCGTACAGCGCCGGCGAGGTCGCATCGAACATCGCGCCTCCCCCGGCGATCGTCCCGAACATCGCGGACGCCGGGCCGGCCACTGCGGCGTTGATTTCCTTCAGAGCGGCGCCGTTGAAGAGTCCATACTTGAAGAGTCCGTCGCCGAAGCCTATCCCTCCCAGAGCCCACGGGCCGATCACAATGCCCGCGGCGAGTTCGCCAAGTATCGAAGGCAGGCGCAGCAGCAACGCAAGCGCCCCGCCGAGCTTCGCGGCGAAGATTATCACGCCTATCTGCAACACGAGGAACATCATCTCTTCCACACGGGGCATCCCGAAGTTGGGATACGAGGGAACGGCGTTCCCGTTGGCGAAAGCCGCCAGCGCCACAAGGGCGCAGGCGGCCGTCACGGTCATCTTCTTTCTGTCCATTTGTCTGTCGCGCAAGTTCAGCTGGAGTACTTCTTGACTATCGCCTCGTATTCGGCGGCCTGCTCCTCCATCGATTCGACCATCTTGAACTGCGTGTGGCAGCGCACGAGGTTGTGGCCGGCGTAGGAGGTGTGGAAGTAGGTGTCGCCGTTGAGATAGTCGGTCAGAAACCTTATCCCGCACTCGAGCGTCAACAGCCTTCCGGAGAAAGCTATATTCGCCTTCTCAGCCTCGTTCAGGAACTTAGCTCCAGCGAGATAGCCCTTGACGAGCGCCTCGAAATACTCCTTCTTGGAATACACCTTTGAGAGGTCCTTCTCGTCCTCCGCGGCTGCGGCGGACGAAGTTCTCACCATGTCGCCGAAATCGTAGAGCGCTGAGCCGGGCATCGTCGTGTCAAGGTCAATCACCACGTTCGTTCCGTCGGGAGCAAGCATCACGTTGTTGATCTTCGTATCCTGGTGGACAACCCTCTCGGGAATGGCGCCGGACTTCATCAGATCCACTATGCGCGAACACTGCGCGCGACGGGCGTCCACGAAGGCGAGTTCTTTTGCGACAGAGGCCTTGCGGCCTTTCACGTCGGCGGCCACCGCCTCGTCGAGCTGGCGCAGACGGTCGGGAGTGTCGTGGAAGCGTTTGATGATGTCCTCCAGCCGGGGCGGCGGCATGTCGGCAAGGTCGTTCTGGAACTTTGCGAACGCCGCAGCGACCTGTTCGGCTTCGCGCACGTCGGTCACGACATCCACCGAGGTATACCCCTCGAGGAACGCGTAGAGACGCCAGGGATTCTCGTAGCCTACGACTTCGAGAGACTTCACCCCCTTCGACTTAAGGAACTCCGTCACCCTTGTGATGTTGCTCTTGAGGAGCACGGGATCGAAGATATCCGTGTTCACCCTCTGGAGGATGTACCTCACGCCACTCTTCGTCTCAACTTTGAAGGTGTCGTTTATGTGCCCGGAGCCGTAGCGCGAAACATCGGTCGCATCGGCGACCCCCATTGATGCGAGGGCCGCCGAGAGCTCTTCTGGCGTGTAATTCCTTGAGCCCATCTTACTTGCCTTTCTTCTTTCCCTTTATGACCGGAATCTGGGCGGCCGCGACGGACTGCCCGAGACGGCGGAAATGCTCGTCCGGAACGATCAGCTCAACCTGCTCCGCTATGTCGGGATAGATGTCCTTGACCATCGCCTTGGCGGTCTCTAGTATCACGTCGCCGCCGAGTCCGGAGGTAACGCGCCCGAGCAGCATCATGCTCGAGTAGTCGTAGAACTCCCTGTACCACGGTATCGCGTGCGCGAGGAAGCGGCCTATCTGGACGTAGACCTTGAGCGCCCTGGCGTCACCCTTCTCCATTGCGGCCTGGACGACCTTCAGGCGCTCGGGCAGCTTCATGTCCTTGGGGAACTTGAAGCCGTGCTTCTCGGCGAGCCAGTTGACGGCCTGCTGCGAGAACGCCATCGAGCCAACGCCCGCGTCGCCCGACCACTCGTCCTTCGGCGCGTTCGGATTGAAGTCAACCGGGGCGAACGCAAGCTCGGTGATCCGGCCGGTTAGCGCGCCGCTCTGATCTATGTAGCCTACGGCCTCGCTGGAGCCCATCGCAACGCCCAGGATGCCCTTCTTGCCCATCGTGATCATACCGGCGAGGGCCGAAACGTCGCCATCGTTGTATATCTCGAACGGAACCCCCCAATCCTTCTCCACGCGGAAGAACATGTCCTGCGCGACCGGATACTTCGCGGGGTTCTTCTCCTTGATTGCGCGGAAAAGGCTCGCCACGCCCATCTTCTTGCCGACGAGCGTTCCAGCCGTGGAGCCGCCTATCGCGTCGACGCGCGGAAGGGTCGCGGCAGCTTCCTTGAGGCCCGCCGTAAGCATCGAGTAGTGGTACTCGGGGTCGGCATTGTTCCTGGGATCCCATGGGAACTCTTTTGAAAAAACGACCTTGCCTTCATTGAGGGCCGAAATCTTGAAATCGCTCGCGCCGAGATCAAAGCCGATGCGACATCCGTCCGCCACCGTCTTGACCTTGGTGAGAGTCTCGTTCTGCGCAGGCATCTTCTTGAGCGGCACCACGACCGTCTCGACCGGACGACCGTAGAGGTCGGAGAAGAATCCGTAGTCAAACTTGCGCGAACCTTTCTTCGTGTACGCCTTGGCGACGGGCTGCACAATCTCGTCCGGTCCGGCGAGGTAGAGCTTCCAGCCGCCGGCCGACCACACGATGAACTTCGCGATGCGGTCCACAACGTGCGAGATGAACTTTACTGCGGAGGGATCAAGCCTTTTGGGAATCTCGAGGTCATAGCGGTATACCTTGCCGTCCTCGCGCTCCCAGGCTACGGCGACGGTGTCGTTCTTGGCGCCCAGACTCGCCTCGATCTCGGCAAGCGCTATTA
>JAGCPM010000222.1 GCA_017965685.1 Kiritimatiellia bacterium
AGATGCCCGAGCCCACGAAAACGCCCTCGGCGCCAAGCTCCATCATGAGTGCTGCATCGGCGGGCGTGGCGACGCCTCCCGCCGCAAAATTCACAACCGGCAGCTTGCCGTTGTCGTGCACGAACCTCACGAGGTCTAGCGGCGCGGCAAGTTCCTTAGCCGCCTCGTAGAGTTCATCCTCGCGCAGGGATGCAACGCGGCGGATTTCGCTCTGCATCTTGCGCATGTGCCGGACCGCCTGAACCACGTCGCCAGTACCGGGTTCGCCCTTTGTGCGAATCATCGTAGCGCCCTCGCCAATGCGCCGTAGCGCCTCGCCAATATCTCGCGCGCCGCAGACGAACGGCACGGCGAACTTCGTCTTGTCGATGTGCCGCGTATCGTCGGCGGGCGAAAGCACCTCCGACTCGTCAATGTAGTCGATTTCTATGGCCTCTAGTATCCTCGCCTCGGCGATGTGTCCGATTCGGCATTTCGCCATGACGGGAATCGAGACCACCGCCTGAATGCCTTTGATCATCGCCGGATCGCTCATGCGCGAAACTCCGCCCGCCGCCCGTATGTCGGCCGGGATGCGTTCAAGCGCCATCACCGCGCATGCGCCTGCCGCCTCGGCGATCTTCGCCTGTTCGGGCGTCGTGACATCCATTATCACCCCACCCTTGAGCATCTGTGCAAGATTGCGGTTGAGTTCCTGTCTGTTTTCCATAGTCAGCCTCCTGTGTCTGCTTTGCGCGAATCCGCTTCCTCACAACTCTTCTCCCAGCAAAAACGAGACGACGGCGTTGGCCTCGTGCGCGGCGGCGATGGCGACGCGCGCGCCCTGCGGAGCAAGACCGTCGTTCACGTCGCTGGACTGGTCGCCGACAAGCACGAGATTCCGCCCAACCCTGTGCGTCTTTATCTCGTTTGAGCGCCCCCAGCCAGCGAGCCCTGTCGCCGCGACAACGGGTCTGCCGAGTGGCAGCAGGGCATCAAGAAGCATCGTCTTGGACTCCGCCGAGTCGAACGCCTCTACCACGATGTCGCATCCGGCGAACACGTCGGTGATGTTATCGCCCGTCAGCCGCACGTCATAGAGCTCCAGATCCAGATCCGGCTCGATTAGACGCAAGTTGTGCGCGAGCGCGTCGACCTTCTTCTCGCCGATCTGACTGCGGAAAAAGAACTGGCGGTTGAGATTCGACGCGTTCACCGTGTCAAAGTCCACAATCACGAACTTCCTGATTCCGGCGCGAACGAGAAGCATCGCCACGTTCGAGCCGAGCCCGCCGGCGCCGGCGATACCAATCCTGGCGGATTCCAGAATTCCGCGCTCGCGCTCCGTCAGATATGTGTTCGCTCTCACTTCAGCCGCCTGCGACTATCTTAAACACGTTAAGCTCCGCGCCATCTTCCAACGGAACGGATGCGGCATCTTCGCCGGAAAGCACGTCACCCTTGTATTCGATCACGGCTTTCCCTGCGGCGATGCCGTTTGCGGCCAGAAACGCCCCGACCGTAGCCGGGACGGTTTCCGTTTCTTTTCCCTGATAGACTATCTTCACCGGGGCTCCCTTCATTCGAACAGCCACGTCGAAAGATAGCGCTCGCCGGTGTCCGGGAGAAGCGCGACAATCGTCTTGCCCGCGAACTCCGGTCTCTTCGAGAGTTCAAGGGCTGCCCAGAGCGCTGCGCCGGACGAAATCCCGACGAGAAGTCCTTCTTGCGCCGCCGCGGCACGGGCGGTAGCACCCGCGTTTTCGGCGGAGGCTTGGATCACCTCTTTCAGAATCGACGTGTCGAGCACCTTCGGGATGAATCCCGCGCCGATGCCCTGTATCTTGTGCGGACCGGGCTGACCGCCAGAGAGGACGGGCGAAGTGTCCGGTTCGACGGCGAAGAGCTTCACCTCTGGATTCTTCTCCTTAAGATACTTGCCGGTGCCTGTTATGGTGCCGCCCGTACCGACGCCAGCGACGAACGCGGCGACTTCGCCATTCGTTCCTTCCCAGACTTCGGGACCGGTCGTGCGGTAGTGGAAGGCCGGATTCGCAGGGTTCTCGAACTGTTGCAGGATGACCACGCCGGTGGTGGAGTCGCGAAGCTCGTTCGCCTTCGCTATCGCGCCTTTCATTCCTGCCGCGCCGGGTGTAAGGACGATTTCCGCGCCGTATGCCGCCGCAAGTTTGCGGCGCTCGATCGACATCGTCTCGGGCATTGTGAGGATCAGATGGTAGCCGCGCACCGCCGAGACGAGCGCGAGTCCCACGCCCGTGTTGCCGCTTGTCGGCTCGATGATGGTCGCGCCCGGCTTGAGAGAGCCGTCCTTTTCCGCAGCCTCGACCATCGCGAGGGCGATGCGGTCCTTTACGCTGCCGCCGGGATTGAAGAACTCGACCTTTGCGAGCACCTTTGCGCCGCCCTTGTTCAGCTTGGACGATATTTCCACAAGAGGAGTCCCGCCCACCTTTGAAAGTATGTTTGCCATTTTATTGCTTCCTTGTCTTTCCTGAAATTGCTTTTGGTTTGCGTATTATATCATATTTGCGTCAGAATTGGTACTGCATAGAAAGGACAAATCCGCCGCCGACGCCGAGATCGCGTGTCGATCCGCCGCTGTAGAACTTGTCTTTGTCGCCCGTATATGCATAAGCTGCCACGAGTGTCAGACGCTCGGTCGCGAACCATGCCACGTGTCCGTCATAGTAGTCGTGGTTGGTGATGTGGTCGCCTGCATCCACGCCCTTCTTGTACTCGAATCCGATGGCTATATTCTCGGCCGGGATTATGTCGATGTTGCCGAAGCAGGATACGCCATAATGGTTGTGTCCGACTACGCCGTTGACGACTTCATCTGAGTAGAGAACACCCGCCGAGACGAGAACCGGGATTGGAGTCTGCGTTATGAGTTTCGAGGCTACCAGATAGTAGTCGAAACCGTCATTGTCGAGCCCAAGCGCTTTGACTGTCTTGGAGTTCGTTCGCTTATAGACGACTCCAGCCGCAATCGCAGGGACCCACGCGGTATCAAAGGCGTTTTCGTCTAGGATTTTCAGCTTTGCGCCGATATTGTTCGAATCTATCGACTTGTCGCCGTACTTCTTCGCATTGACGAACCCATAGCCATAGCTGAACTCCAGCCGGTCCAGAAGCGTGAGCGATGCCGAAACCGCGAACCAGTCGATATCCGCATCGTCGAGATGCACATACCAGCCGCCGATCTGCGGAGAGGACACGATTCCGTTCAGGTTGGTCGTCCCGTCGTATTCCCATGCTTTGCCTGCTGTGTAGGCGAGAGGGTTGAACGCGATGCCGCCCGTGCCTTGCAGGTTGTTGAGCGGCACTCCGGCGAACGATGTGGCGACCGCGACCACAATGGTCACGGCCAAAGCCGCAAGTTTGACGTATTTCTCCTTCATGTTTACATCCCTTTCTATTGTGTTGATGTGTTTGAAACGGTCTTATATCACTGCGAGAGCCTCGTCGAGCGCGTCGGTTATGTCGTCAATGTGCTCAAGGCCGATGGAGAGGCGGATCAGTTCCGGGGCCAGGCCGCCAGCGCGAAGCTCCTCTTCCGAGAGTTGCGAATGCGTGGTAGAGGCCGGATGGATGATGAGGCTCTTCGCGTCGCCGACGTTCGCGACAATGGAAAATATGTCGCCGTTCGCCGCGTCCGTGACCTTGCGCGCCGCCTCGGATCCGCCCTTGACGCCGAAGACCACGACTCCGCCCGCACCATCCGGCAGATACTTTGCCGCGAGTTCCGGCTGCGAGAGCGAGGGGTATTTCACCCACGCCACTTTCGGATGGTTCTGCAACCACTTTGCAACGGCAAGCGCGTTCTCGCTGTGGCGGGCGATCCTGAGAGGAAGCGACTCGATGCTTTGCAGGAATATCCACGCCGCATCGGGCGCAAGGCACGGACCCTGATTGCGGATTCCTACGGTGAGAAGCCGTATCGAAAACGCGACCGCCTTGAGCGGCTCCGGCAGATCGTGCGCGAACCTGAGACCGTGATATCCCGCGTCCGGCTCGTTGTAGAGCGCGAACTTGGGGTCCGTCCAGTCGAAGCCGCCCTTCTCGATCACCACGCCGCCGATGCCGGCACCGTGTCCGCCGATCCACTTCGAGAGCGAATGGATGACGAAGTCCGCACCATGGTCGAGCGCACGCAGCAGCGGCGGCGGAGTGAACGTGGCGTCGACGACGAGCGGAAGATGGTGCCGGTGCGCAACCTCGGCGTACTTCTCGATATCCGCGATGTCAAGAGCCGGATTGCCGACCGCCTCTACGAAAACAAGCCTTGTCTTTTCGTTTATCGCTGCTTCCACGGCTCCGAAATCGTTTACGCCTGTCCAGCGTACCTTTAGGCCCACATTTGGCAGTATCGCGTTGAAATGCGCGAACGTGCAGCCATAGACGTTGGTGGGCGCGACAATCTCATCGCCTGCACGGGCGATATTTGTCAGCGTAAAGTATATCGCCGCCGTACCGGACGAGAGAATCTGTGCGGCCGCGCCACCCTCAAGCGCCGCCAGACGCGCCGCGAGCGCATCGTTCGTGGGGTTCATTAGACGCGAATAGATGTTGCCCAATTCCTTGAGGGCGAAGAGATTCGCTCCGTGCTGCGAATCGCGGAAGTTGTACGCCGTCGTGCGATACACAGGCACCGACGTCGCGAACGTCGCCGGATCGCCATTCGGATTCTGTCCGGCAAGCACCGCCAGCGTCTCGACGTGATACTGTTTCTTGTCGCTCATTGCCGTGGTTCCTTTCGTGGGTTGTCAACGGCTGGTAGTATACTAAATTTCTACGGCAAGAGGATAATCGGAAGAAACTTGGCGTAGCGATAGGTTCTGCCTATCGCCGCGCAGTATGGGTCTTGAGCGCATCCACGAAGGCCGCACCTTGCGTGGACAAAGGAATTCCCGCGCGGCGGACGATGCCGACGCGGATCGTGTCGTCCAGTTTGAGCGGCACGGCCACGATGTCGGCCGCGTATGCTTTGGAGTTCGCGCCTGAAGACACGGTATAGCCGTACAGCCCCAGCATCAGCTTCGTCATGGTCGCACGATCGCGGACACGGATGTTCTTTTTGCGGTCGATCGCACCCATCACCTCTTCGGAGAAATAGAGCGCGTTTTCGGTGACCTGCTCGTACGTGATGTAGGGATATGCGTCCAATTCCTTGGGCTGGATCGTTTTCTTCGTCGCGAGCGGGTGTTTCCTGCCGAGGAAGACATGGGGCCTTGCGGCGAAAAGCTCCTCGAAGACAAGATCCTCCTTGCGGAGAATCTTCACGAGCGGCCTCTCGTTGCGCTTCGAAAGATACAGTATGCCGACCTCGCTCCGGTGGCGCGCGACATCGTCGATAATCTCGCTCGTTACCGTTTCACGCAGAGTGAAGTCGTACGAATCGGCTCCGTTTGCCTTCACCACCTCCATGAAAGCATCGACCGCGAAAGCGTAGTGCTGGCAGGAAACGGCGAACTGTGGACGCCGCACGGCCTTGCCAGTGTATTTCTCCGCAATCCGCGACGCGTCGTCGAGAATCTGCCGCGCGGAGGCGAGGAACTCCTCGCCCTCCCGCGTCACCGATATACCCCTGTTCGTGCGAGTGAATATGGCCACGCGCAACTCTTCCTCAAGGGCGCGTATCGCTTCCGTGAGCGTAGGCTGCGTGGCGAATACTCTCCGCGCCGCTTCGCTTATCGAGCCGCATGCCGCCACGGCGTCAGCGTATCTAAGTTGCTGCAATGTCATGTTGTTGGAGCATAGTATATCAAAATTTGCGGGTGTTGAGTTGCAACAAGGAGAAATAAAGCGGTCTATGCATGGATGGATGGCGTTGACACACATTACGGGGTGTGGTATAATACGCGGCCAGTTCTACAGGACTCATAAACATGAAAGACATATTGATTGCGTTC
>JAGCPM010000223.1 GCA_017965685.1 Kiritimatiellia bacterium
ATGCCCTCGTCCCACTGGGCTGCGGTGACCGGCAAAGAGATGAGAAGCGCAGCAGAGAAAAAAGAAAGTCTGCAATCCATATATGGCATCCTCAGCGCAACTTAACCTTCTGGCCGACCCAGAGTATGTTCATCTTCTTGACACTCTAGCCGTTCGCGGCCGCAATTTCCTCCACCGTGAGGCCGTATATCTTGGCGATCTTCGTAAGGGTGTCGCCCCGCTTGACCTCATACACTTCAGGAAAGGCTCTCTCTGGCATCGGAATCGCCTGAACAGGCTTGGGGCGTGTCACAGGAGCGGGAGCATTTCCGACGCCAATGCTGCCAATTCCCGATTGGGCGTTGCCATTAGGTTTTGGCGATGTTTTCACATTGGCGGCATTTTCGACTTCCGGCGACTCCGGTACTTCGTCCTCATCTTTCACCTCTTCGCAAGTTTCCGTTGTAGGTGGAACTTTCGGGGAAGAGGTAGCGGTCGCGAGGCCGATCACCACAGCGTGCAAGACGACGCTCGCGAGAATCGCA
The DNA here is from genome assembly GCA_017965685.1 of Kiritimatiellia bacterium. Lineage (GTDB taxonomy): Bacteria > Verrucomicrobiota > Kiritimatiellia > RFP12 > UBA1067 > UBA1067. The sequence goes on from JAGCPM010000223.1 coordinate 525, forward strand.
AACATCCAATTCACGGAATTGCCCGTCACAACCATCGTTCATCTCCTTTCATTAATGAGATGGACATTATACCATATGCGGGCCGCGCGTGTCAATGCGCCGCCGCGAAGCAAAGCGAGCAAACTGCGGTTTAGATCACTTGAGAGCTTTCGCGGCGAGATCGGCAAATGCCGCCTTGTCCCGCGGATGCACGTCGTTCATCTCGCCCAATCCGGCCGCGAAGGTATCGACGAAAATCGCGCCGGTCTCCTCGCAGACCTCGCGCTGAACGTCGCGGTACTGTTCCCACGGACGGTTCATCTTGGGAAGGCCCATCATGATGAACGGAATCTTCCTGTCGCCGCGAAGTTCGGAGACAAGCGCGCGCAGAGTTTCAAGCTGGTAGTCGCGGTCTGTCGGCTTGTCGGGCGCGACGCATGTCGTCGCGTTCGACTCGCCCTGGTACCAGAGTATTCCGTCAATCTTGACCTTGCCATCCTTGATGCGCTTGATCCCCTTGTCGTACATGAGCGAAACAGGCCACCAATAGGCCTCTTCCTTGTTTGCCCTGCGGCGCGGATACTCCCTCGCGACCCATGCGCAGGGGAAGTCCCTGTTCTGGTCGAGGCGGTGGCGGTTCGTGGCAATCGCAGCGAGCGCGGGATAGAGCGGCTTGCCGTCGGAACCGATCGCGCACATTGTCTGCTCGGAGAGGAACGACTCCGTAGGAGCGCCGCCCGCCGCCACGTAAAGCATGGCGATCGACTTTTTCGTCGCCTCGGCGCGGCGGATCGCGAACGATACGCCGAAGGCGCTCTTGCGCAAGGCGTTCTCGGGCGTAAGCCGCCTCCAGCTGCCGTCGTTGAAGTCCCAGAAGTGTATGTCGCATTTCGCAAGGCGCGCCATCTCCTTTTTGACGCGCTCCTTTTCGGCGGGGTAGGCGTTGAACTCGTTCCAGCCCTTCTGCATGTTGGACTGTCCCGCGCAAAGCCACACTTCGTGCGGATTTGTCGTCTTAAATGTCTCGGGCTTATCTATGGGCTCCTGGCCGGGCGAGGTCATGGCCTTGAAGGTCGTCTCGGCTATTATGCGCGCACCCTCGGCGTTGGGATGTATCTTGTCCTTTGCGAGAATCTCGTCCATCTTCTCCCTGAGCGGCTCCTGCATGTCGATTCCGCGCGCGTGCGACACGCGGGCAACCCTTTCAAGATCGGTCTGCATCAGGAAAGGCTCCGGGCTGCGGTAGAAATTCTGGCCAGGCGCGAGAGGCGCGAGCTTGGTCCAGATGTAGAACTGGGGCTTGCGGCCATCCTTCACGTAGTCGGCCAGCATTGTAGCGTAGTCTAGCACGAACTGTCCGCGCTTTCTGCCGCCGGTGTACTCCTTGATGTACTCGCCGTTGTCGTTTATGCCGAGGTTGCAGATGACGACGTCGGGCTTCCATTCGAGAGCTGCCTTGTGCTCGTTCATGTAGCGGAAGCCGCGCTTCTCGCTGCCTCGCATCGAGTCGAGGTAGATGCCGCGCCCGGAGTTGCCGAAGTTGCGAACCTCGTACTGGCCTGGGAACTTCTCGTCGAGCATTTTCTGCAACTGCGCGGGATACGACTCCGTCGCGCGGTCTGCCAGCCCGTAGCCGTAGGTTATCGAGTCGCCGATACAAGCGACCTTCGCCTTATCGGCGGCATGCGCAGCGATGACCGCCACAAGCGCTATCGCAACGAAAAATTTTTTCATCTTTGTCTCCTTCTTATTTCATTGTATTCCCCATGTAACTTTTACACGGAAGAATCGGTTGGTGTCGCCAGGCTCGTCGAATTCGACATCCTGCCAGCCGTTCGTGAGCGCAGGCTTGCCCTGGAGGACATACTCTATCGCCTTGACCGCCTTCAGCACCTCGTTCGTCGGCGAATACTCGACAACCGGCGTCGTGCCGTCCATGCGAATCGTCGTCACGAACTTGCTCATCGCATTTGTCGGGTCAAGCCCCAGCACATAGCTTTCCCAAGGAGCATAGCCATTTTTAACGCTGCCATGGTTCTTGTTCGTGGCGAAATCGTTGTAGTCGGTCGAACCCCAACCGCTCACGAGCTCTGGGAAATACATATCTATCCACGAATACGGCGTCGGGAAGTCTGTATCTGTCGCCTTCTCTTTCGTCCAGATTTCGATGGTCTTGACGCTATATTGGTCTGGAGTCATCTTCGCGAGGATAGAGCTCACTCCGGTCCAGTCTTCGACGTGGTAGGAGTTGTTGCAGTTGAAGTGCTGGGCGAAGTTGCCGATGCCGAAATCGGCAGGGTTGCTATTCTGCGACTGGAAGTTGTTGAACGCGAACATCAACTGCGGACGTTCGTAGAGATCCCTCGACGAAGGACTCATGACACGGAACACCTGCATACAGCCGTATGAGCCGCTCTCAGAAAGCGTATCGTTCCAGTCGAAAGGCTCGCCGTAGTTCGCCGGAGCTGCAGAGTTGGAGCCAGTCCTGGTGTAGTCGTACGGCGAAAACTCGATCCAGCCAGTAACGGAATCGTCGTCCGCCGCGACATTGTCGATTGCGCCATGGTTGGAGCAGACATGCATCTTCGTCACCGCCTGCTGGTAAATGCGCTGCGGCAGACCAACAGAAGCCAAGTCTCTGCCGCCAAACGCATCCATATCAACCCACACCCATTTGTGCGCGTGGTTGTCGTCGCGGACGAATTCAACGAAGTATCCAACCTTGCCGATATTCTCCGAAACAGCATCGCTGTTCACGTCGTCGTACACGACATTTTTGACGTCCTGACCCTTCTCGACGCGGATGTTGCAGAGCTTCTTGAAGCCCTCGCGATAGGCGGCGAGTTCCGGCTTGTTCGCCGCGCCAAGCTGATCCTCCGTCGGAGCATCAGGAATCGGATTCTGGGACGGGAAATCCTCGGCATCAGGATCGGGATAGCACTCGACGATCTTATCAAGGTAACCGTCCGCCATCTGGTCGTAGCCCCACCAGTCAGGGTGAAGGTGGTCGGAGTAGATGATGCCGGGCTGTCCACTCTTCACGATACTGTTGAGGTCTGCGAGAACCACGTGTCCTTGCCACGCCTCGGGCATATTGGCCATCAGCGGCTTGATGTAGTTGTTGTTGATCTCCGTGATCTTGGGGTCGATATCCGTCCTCGTGCCGTCACTGTAGAGAATGGTCGAAGCGATGATCTTCGTATCAGGCAAGTTGTTGACGAGGCGGTTGACGATATTCGTCCATGCAGCAAACACTGGCTCGACCGTGCTGAACTGCGGCAGGTCGTTGACGCCGATGAGGAGCAACGCAACGTCCGGCGTTCCAGCCTGTATCGCGAGGGTATCGACATTCTCGGAAAGGTTGCTGCGGTGGGAGAGCGACGACGGGCCCGCCGTGGCGCCGTGCTTCGCGGAATGCCACCTGTACTGGTCGGTGAGCGGAGTGCCGCTGGGATCGACGGAGTTGTAGCCGTTGCTGAGCCCGTAAACACCCGTGGACCTCACATTGTAGCCGAGCATCTCCAGCTTCTGGTAGAGGAGGATGCGGTAGTTCGCGCCTGTCGCCTGGGCATTGTAGCCCTCTGTTATCGAGTCGCCATAGCACCAGACAACGAGCGGCTTGCGCGCAGCCTGCTTGGCAGTGTCGTCAACGCGAAGGTAGATGGCCCGCGCACCATAGACGAGCCGCGCCGAAAGCCCTTCCGCGAGTCCATCCGTCACAAGCGTACCGACCTTGCCGTACCCCGCGCCCTGTGTCGTGTACTGCTGCGGAGTGGTCCACTCGGCGAGCTTGTATGTGCCTTCAACGAGCGTTGCAGCATTCGTTATAGCAATCGTGCCGCCCTCATTGAGCGTCCCGATGTTCGTGTATGTCCTGGTCTCTCCCGCCGCGAACTTCCACGTCGCACCCGATGCGATATTGACCGTATCGCCGTCTTCCGGATTCTCGACATAGCGAATCTGATCCGGCGTGTAGTATCCGCTGAAAACAACGATCTTCTCGATCTCAAGACCTGCAAAAGGCACCATGTCGTTGGCGTTTGCCGGAAGGCCGGAATTGCCACCGATGCCCAGCTTCGTCAACGTCACGTTCGAGAACTTGATGCCGCCATTTGAAACCGTGCCGCCAGTCATCGCATCAAGCGAATCGCCGACATAGGCCATGCACTGCTGCCCGTTGTCCCTTGCGCACAGCACGTATCCGCCAGTCGCCGACAGGACGGGTGCAGTTCCGAAATCGTACGGCTTGGTGTTGTCGTCATTGAAGTTGCGATAAACGGCCAGCGTCTTGTCCGACTTGGTGTAAACTCCGACATCAAACGGGAAAAGTGGCGCCGTGCCGCCGAAAGCAACAACAGGAGCGTTCGTGACGTTTGACGCGGCCCTGTACTTGATAAGCACAGTCAGCTTGGCGCTGTTCGCCGCCGTCGTATCGATTATCGCCGCCGCGTCGCCGATGGTGAGCGTGCCGCCGAATGTGTCGTCCTTTGCCGCAGTCGTGCCACTGACAGAGAGCGAATAATCGCCCTTTGTCGTTGTCTTGAAATCGTTGACCCAGCTCGCGACAGGCTCGACGACGTAGAGGTCGGAATCCTCGGGCTGAACCGCTCCCTGCGCCGGGAACTTGTAGTTCGCGATTACGTTCGTCGCGACCCATTCGTCAAAGAGCGCAACGCTCTTGATGACCATGCCCTCCCACGGCACGGCGCCGGCAACAGTCGGGCCGCCAATGCCGACACTCGTCACGCGGTTATTTGGACCCGTAAACCGAAGACCACTGCTACCGGAACCTGCCTCGCCGCCAGAAAGATTCGCAATCGTCTCTCCAACATATACCGCGGTAAAATGATTGCCCTGGTTCTTGTTTGAATTTGCTGGTGCAGAAATCAGCAAATATCCATCCAGAGGAATCGACGGCGCAGGAGACGAAAAAGCGTAACCCGTAGTTACAGTCGAGCCATTCAACCAATAGCCGCCAAGACTGGACGACGCGTTGCCAGCAAGCGCGCCCATCTCCTTTGTGACAAACACCGAGGCCGGAACCGAATTCGCCGCAGGTGCACCGCCGGACGGGATCTCGTACTTCACGAGCATCGTTGCATTGTCGAATCCCTCTGGAATTGCAATTGTCGCGCCAAGCGTGGTGGAGTCGCCGATCACGACCTGCCCCAATGCGTTTGTCGTGTTTCCGTTAAGCGCGAACTCAAGTCCACCATGTGCGCTCTTGTCGTCGTCGAACTCGCCCGCGACCCA
>JAGCPM010000224.1 GCA_017965685.1 Kiritimatiellia bacterium
GGCGTTACCGACCGCTACTACAAGTTCACGCTCAACCTGAAGGACCTGAAGTCCGGCGAGCTTATCTGGAGCGATGAGCAGGAGATACGCAAGGAAGAGACTCGCTCGACTTTCGGGCTCTGACATCATGAAAAAGTGGAACGTTGCGGCCATCAGGGCCGCGAAGGGCAAGACGAAACTCGGCTGCGCCACGGCGTACGACGCCGCCTTCGCGCGCATCGAGGACGAGGCCGGAGTGCCGATAATTCTTGTCGGCGATTCGATTGGCAACAACGTGCTCGGTTTCGAGACGACGATACCCGTCCGGATGGAAGACACTCTCGGCGCGGTATCGGCGGTTGCAAGAGGAGCGAAAAATGCCCTAGTCGTGGCGGATATGCCTTTCGGCAGCTACCAGTGCGGGGAAGACAAGGCGATGGAAAACGCCGTCGCGTGCCTCAAGGCCGGCGCGGACGCGGTGAAGCTTGAAGGGGCTTCGCCGCGAGTCTGCGCGCTCATATCGCGCATGGTCGAGGCTGGGATTCCCGTCCTCGCGCATGTCGGAATGATGCCGCAGAGGGTCAACGAATACGGCGGCTTCAAGAAGCAGGGCAAAACGGACGAATCGGCACGGCAGATTCTAGAGGACGCCAAGGCTGTCGAAGCCGCAGGTGCGTTCGCGGTGACGCTGGAGTGCATACCCGCCGATCTCGCGAAACGAATAACGGAGGCTCTTTCGGTTGTCACGATCGGTGTAGGCGCCGGACCGGATACGGACGCGCAGTGGCTGGTGATGCATGATCTTCTTGGACTCAACGAAAAGTCGCCGCCATTCGCAAAGCGTTTCGCAGAGCTTGGCGCAGCCGCGAAGGACGCCTTTTCGCGCTATGTCGCCGACGTTGCCGCATCTGCTTACCCTTGACGGTCGCGAGCCGGGCGATTGACGCGCGCAGGAGGTTTTTGATATACTACACAAACCATGAAAAAAAGTCTGATTGCCGCGACATTCTTGCTTTTCGCTTTCGCCTTGCAGGCGGCGAAGGTGCTTGACGTTGCCGTCAAGGCCCTTGACGGTTTTGGCGGGGATACGAGTTCCGTGACGGCGCGATGCCAAACCAAGGCCGGGATGGAGTTCGATCCCGTAATGATCTCGCGCGACGTGACGGCGTTGAACGCCTCCGGCGATTTCCAGGAGATAGACACTGACGTCAAACAATCCGACGAAGGCGTTTCCGTCGTCTTCTACGTGAAGAGGAAGATGCGCTATCACGCGCCTCTGGCCGTGACCGGCAACGAATTCTACAGCGAGTCGAAGATCGCCAAGGAGGCTGAGCTCAAGGATGGACAGCTTTACAGCGAGGGCGAATTCGCCGCCGCCGCCGCCAAGGTGAGGGCTCTCTACCAGAAGAAGCATTTCCCGGACGTGAAGGTCACTCCCATGCCGCATCTGGCGGCGACCGGCAATGACTGCACGCTTACCTTCATCATAGACGAGGGCGAGAGGTCGAAGATAAAGGACTACCTCTTCGAAGGGGCTGAACACGCGGATATCTCCGAGCTCAAGGCGGCTCTTTCGATATATCCGTGGTGGAATCCCGTAGGGTGGTTCACCGACGAGCCGGTCACGGCGGACCAGCTTGCGCAGTGTGTAGCCAAGATACGCGAATACTACCAGAACCTGGGCTATCTCGACGTAGCGGTCGGCGAGATAGAAAGACAATCTTCCGGAACGCCGGGCAAGTGCTTCATCGTGTTCAAGGTCGAAGAGGGGACTCTCTACAAGGTCGGTTCTACTAGGATCGAAGGCCTCACGAAATATCCTGAGGTCGTGGTAAAGGAGAAGAGCGAGCTTCCTGCGAGCGGCGCAATAGCTGGCATGAAGGATCTGGAAGACGCCGCCCACAGAATCAAGGTCGTCGTTGGATCAGGCGATTCGGGTCTCGCAGACACGAAAGTTGATGTCAGGAGGATCCCCTGCGAAGATGCGGAGGATATGCTCGACATTGTGTTCGTCGTGACTGAAGGCGTTCCGGTAGTCATAAACCAGGTCGTAATAGAAGGCAACGACTATACGAAGGACAAGGTCATAAGGCGCGAAATCACGCTCGGGCCTGGCGACAGGATGCTGGAGGATCACGCCGAACGCAGCCAGAAGAGGCTTGAGAACCTCGACTACTTCTCGCGCGTGAGGTACTATTTAAGGGCGACGAACAAAGGCAAGGACGAAAACGGCGCGGAGTACCGCGATCTCGTCTACGAGGTAGAGGAAAAGAACACCGGATCGTTCATGGTCGGCGTGGGCGCGTCAAGCGTCGATTCGGTCTACGTGTCGGCGGAGGTGTCGCAGTCGAACTTCGATCTCTTCGCGCCGCGCAAGCTTTTCAGGGGTGCGGGTCAGAAGGGCCGCCTCTTCGTGCAAGTCGGTCCGCGAATCCAGACCTACGAGGCGAGCGTCACCGAGCCGCATCTCTTCGACCGCCTTCTTGAACTCACCGTCGAGGGCTATCGCAGGCAGAGGTGGTACGACTACTATGACGTAATCAGGTCTGGCGCTGCCGCGAGCCTTTCCTACCCCGTCAAGTTCTGGCCGACGTGGGATCCCTTCGGACGCTTCGGCGTCAGGCTTTCAGGCGAATTCATCCAGATGGACGACATGGATGACTACACGTACGTTCCAAGTCCAAAGTACAAGACGAACTCCTATCGCGAGGAGGAGCGGAAATACGGCGATGCGTTCGAGCCGGTCGTAAGGCTCTTCTGGGCGCGCGACACCCGCGACAGCTACAGGATTCCGACTACCGGATCGAGAACTTCGCTGTTCGTGGATCTCGCGCCGGGCGGCGACAACAAGTACTACAGGGCCGGATTCAACCACCGTAGCTATTTCACGACGTGGGAGCGGTACAAGCATGTCTTGATGGTCAACTTCCGCCTCGAGACGATTGACGGGATATCGGACGACGTGCCGATCTACAACAGGATGTTCCTAGGCGGTCCCAGGAGCGTGCGAGGCATAGAATACAGGGGCGTTTCGCCATACCGCAGGAGAGCCGGCGGCGGTGACGACTGGGATCCATGGGGCGGCCAGTCGCTCGCCTGCATGAACATCGAGTACACCATTCCGATAGTGAAGATGCTCAGACTCGCGGCGTTCACCGATGTCGGCGGGGTTGCCGAGGACGAGTGGGATATTGCGGACGATTTCGCATGGTCGGTGGGCCTTGGAATCAGGCTCGACATACCGATGTTTCCGATACGTCTGGACTTCGCGTCGCCCATCAAGAAGCCCAGCCACGCCGAGCGCGAGATATTCAGCTTCTCCATCGGCTACGACTTCTAAACACAAGGAGAAAACATGAAGAAGACCCTTATATCGTCCATCGTCCTGATTGCCGCGATGGCGGCGGCCGCAGAGATGAAGATCGGCACCGTTGACATGATGATTCTCGTCAAGAACCATCCCAGCTACGAGACGAACAAGAATCTGCTTACCTCAACCGAGCGAGACTACCAGAAGAGGCTCGACGCGATGAAGAGCGAGCTCGACTCCGTGCAGGAAGAGGGCCGCAAGCTTGCCGACGAA
>JAGCPM010000225.1 GCA_017965685.1 Kiritimatiellia bacterium
CACCGAAAGCCGCGCTATCACAAGTATGCGCGCGAACGTCTCGTCGTCAATGAGCCACGGGCTCTCTTCCGGGACCTTCGTCCCGCTCGCAGGCTCCAGGCGCGGGAAGGAAAGAGTGTGAGGCCCGATGTTGAACCACCTCTCGAGGTCGCGGGCGTGCATCACGGTCGCGAGAAGTTCGTAGCGCCAGTCGCAAAGACCGTACAATACTCCGAATCCCACGTCATCCACACCAGCCTCGAGGCAGCGGTGGAACGCCGTGGTCCGCCAGTCGTAGCTGCCCTTCACGCTCCATGCCGGATGCATCGATTCGTAGAGTTTGCGGTTGTACGTCTCCTGGAATACCTGGAACGTGCCGATCCCGACGGAACGCAGAACCTTCAGATCCTCTACTGGCAGCGGCGCGGCGTTCACGTTGACGCGCCTTATTCCGACCGGTGCGCCTGTCTTGGGAGCCTTGACCTGGCGGTTGTAGCAGGTCTCGATCGTCTCGGCAATGTATTCGGTCGAAGTCGTCGGATGCTCCCCGTAGACGGCGATGAGACGCTTGTGGCCTATGCGCCCGGCAAGGACATCGATTTCCTCCTTGAGTTCGTCCATGGTGAGGACGCGCCTCTTCTGCGCCGCATTGCCTTCGCGAAAGCCGCAGTATTTGCATCCGTTCACGCAAAGGTTGGACATGTAGAGCGGCGCGAACACCACTATGCGGTTGTCGTAGACCTTGCGCTTTATGCGGTCCGCAGCCGCGCGCATTTCCTCGAATAGCGCCGGATCCTTGACCTTCATGAGCTCCGCCGTCTCTTCAGGCAGAAGAGTCTCGCAAGTCGATTCGGCTTTCGATATAATCTCGCGAACCTTCGCGGGGTCGGCCGGTTCGGAATCCATCTTCGCCACGAGACTGCTTATGAGCGCGTCGTCGATGAAGTGCTTTCCGCCCGGAAGGTACTTGTCAATTTCCGCCTGCACGATGAACCGCTTCGTGTAATCGGCCGCGTCGGCGAACTTTCTTATTTTCGATACGTCTGCCATTTTTCTGCTCGAATTTGGCAGTGTAGTATATCAAATTCACCCCCCTGCGGTCAACCACTCTCCGTGTTGTTGAGAACTTTTCGGGGAGTGTCCCTCTTAATCTACTGAGGGAAGACGCGCGAAAGAGGCGGCGAGCTCATCGTCGGTCGGGATATAGTCGCCCATCTTGCCGTCGTTGAACGCCTGATAGGCGTACATATCGAAATAGCCGGTGCCGGTGAGTCCGAAGACGATATTCTCGCTTCTTCCCTCCTTCGTGCAGCGGTTAGCCTCGTCGATGGCGGCGCGGATCGCATGGCTGGACTCCGGTGCCGGAAGAATGCCCTCGACGCGAGCGAAAAACTGCGCCGCCTCGAAAACGTCCGTCTGCTTCACGCTGACCGCATCTATGACGCCCTGGTCGTAAAGTTCGGAAAGCGTCGCGCTCATGCCGTGGTAGCGCAATCCTCCCGCATGGCTGGCGGACGGGATGAAGTCGCATCCGAGAGTGTACATCTTCTGGAGCGGACAGACCTTGCCTGTGTCGCAGAAATCGTACGCGTAGCGGCCGCGCGTGAGGCTGGGGCAGCTTGCGGGTTCGACGGCGATGAACCGGTAATCGGCCTCGCCGCGCAACTTCTCTCCGGCGAAAGGTGCGATTAGACCGCCAAGGTTAGACCCGCCACCCGCACATCCTATGAGGACGTCAGGCTTGACGCCGAGTTTGCGGAACGCCGTCTGGGTTTCCAATCCGATTATCGACTGGTGCAGAAGAACCTGCGCCAGGACCGAACCGAGAACGTAGCGGTAGCCTTCCCTTGTCACAGCCGCCTCCACGGCCTCGGAAATTGCGCAGCCGAGCGAACCGGTCGTTCCGGGATGCTCGGCGTTGATCCTGCGCCCCACCTCCGTCTCCATCGACGGGCTGGGGGTCACGCTCGCGCCGTATGTGCGCATTACTTCGCGGCGGAACGGCTTCTGCTCGTAGCTGCACTTGACCATGTACACGCGGCAGTCCAGACCGAAGAACGCGCATGCCATCGAAAGCGCCGTGCCCCACTGCCCGGCGCCTGTCTCGGTCGTAACACCCTTCAAGCCCTCCGCCTTGGCGTAGTACGCTTGAGCTATCGCCGAATTCAGCTTGTGCGACCCGGACGTGTTGTTACCCTCAAACTTGTAGTATATGTGCGCGGGCGTGCCGAGCGCGCGCTCGAGGAAGTAGGCGCGAATGAGCGGCGACGGACGAAACATCCTGTAGAAGTCCTGAACGGGTCCGGGAATCTCGAACCACGCTGTGTTTTCGTCAAGCTCCTGCTTCACGAGTTCGCGACAGAAAACCTTTTCAAGTTCGCCGGACGTAACAGGTTTCAGAGTGGCCGGATTGAGCAGTGGCGCCGGCTTTTTCTTCATGTCGGCGCGGACGTTATACCATGCCGTCGGGATATCCTTTGCGTCTAGATAGAACTTGTACGGAATCGCCTGTGTGTCGTTTTTCATTGCGTATTTCTCTGCATTTGTCGTTTTGGGAGTGTGGAGTATATCAAATTCGCCCCGCCCCGGTCAACCGCGCCGACCATCCGCTTAGAGGTCAAAAATGGTAATATCTACCGGGTCAGCAAAAAAGAAAGGAAGACCATGGGGCTCGACAAAGAAGAAAAGCGAACAGCACC
>JAGCPM010000226.1 GCA_017965685.1 Kiritimatiellia bacterium
CGCGGCATCCTTGCGCAACTGCTGTTCCACGCGTTTCATGCGCTCATATAGATACTGCACGCTAAAGCGCCATTTGCAGTCGGTATAATACTCGAAAAGCGCAATGGTCGCATTGGCCGCGCAAGTTCCGCGTGATGCCTGATTGTAAACCGGCGGCATCTTCTCTTTCAGCGAAAACGATTGCGGCAGGTTCGGCGAGGAAGGAACCGCATCATATTCGCCTTTATGCAACCGCACGATGCCGGCCCACTTGTTCGGCGATTGCACGGGATTCCTGCTTTGCACGTAGGCCCGGGCGTCGTTCGCCGACGAGAACCACTTGCCATATGCATTGTACAGCACGCCTTTTCTTTTCTCCGCCATGACAACACTTCCTTTCTTCGATTCAGATGAGCGCCAATGTTCCGGGGACCGGACGGCCGCCTTGGCGCGTCAGCGACACCGCAGAATCTCTCACGCCCTTGACAAAATCCCTGTATGGAATCGCGCCGCGACCTTTGGAAAGAGTGACCGATACTCCCGCTACCCGGAACACGCCATCGGCACGATTGCCTTCCTTGTCAAGAACCTCAAGCGCCATGACTGTTTCGCATGTCGGGTTTGCGGGAAGGGTCAATGTGGCGCGCCAGGCTTCCGCCCAAGAAGCATCGCCAAGGGAAACGTATACGAGATCGATAGTTTTGCCGTCATCGGACGGCCGTTTTCCTTCGCCGGGCTTAGCCGCCGCATTCCGCCAATAACATTCGTCCGGCCGTTCACTTACTGACCGAGCAGGCACGGCAGGATGGCGAAGAACAAACTTTCTCAGCTCCTTGAACGGAGATCGAGGCTTGCAATGGCTTTCAACAAATGCTTTGATTGCTTTGCGCTCTTCCTCTGTCAACGATGAATCCGGCGGAGAATATATCAGCGCCGCGAAAGCCTCTAGGGCCTTTTCGTCAAGCTCTGGCATCTCACTTATCATGCTTCACCTTCAATTCTTTCATCTTGCGGACCGCCCTAGAGAACATCTGGTCGACATTCGCCGCCGAACTTATCCCGAGTCTGTCCATTATTTCCAGCGAAGACATCTGGAACCTTGTTTTGAAGAGCATCACATACGCCTGTACGCTGTTCTCCTTCCAGAGATCGGTGAAGCATTTCCGGGCCATGTCCAACCGTTCGCGCTTCAGGACCTCCGGGTCTCCACCCCCATAGGCGTACAGACTCGTCCCGTCTGACACTTCTTTTGCGATTTTGTCGCCTAGAGTCAGTGATGGCGATTCGGAATCTGCGGGAGCGACCTCGCCGTCTATGTCCACGAAGCGGGAAAGATTGGGATTCTTCCTTGTCAAGTATCCCCGCATATACGAACGCATCCAACCGATAAGACTGCCCTTGCCATCGTAATTCCGCAACTTTTCCTTGCCTATCATGTCCTCGTATAGTTCGCCAAGAAGGTCTTCTATGGAAACACCCCAAGCTTCACGCTTTAGCGACCGCGAAAGGCTGGCTTTCTCCTGGCGTGTCAGCTGTTGCAGAACGTATTCCCATGCTTCGGGGTCTTCCGCCGCCAAAAGCCGCACCAATTCCCTGTCGCCCAAAAGCGACAGATCCTTCTTCAGTGCGTCTTCTTCGCTCGTATGCATATCGCCTTACCCCGCGTCTCGCTCCGTTTGTTTCGGATTCGCCAACCTTGACGCGGAGAAAAGGATGGCGTATCCCCGGATATCTTGTCTTAAAGGAGGCCCTGGAATTGCCCGAGATAAAACAAGATATGAGAATACGCCACGTGACTGCACGTGACGCGTCCCCGTATTCCGCTTTATCTCAAAAGAAATTTTCCAGGTTTCCTTTAAAGCTCGATACGTGAACAGCGTTCACTGATTCCGTTTCGGCTTGCATTACCCGCCTTATGGGAACCTCATCCGCAGACCACGTCGGCATCTACGGAGATTCAAATGGATGTCTCGCCCACCGAACGACCATAGTATACCAAATATAGTCCGTGGAAATCAAGTGCGATTTTTTGGAATATGCGAATCGGCAATGCGGGGCTATTTGCGGCCGTTGAGAGCGAGGTGCTTTACGGTGGCCATGAACGCAAATGCCGCGACAGCCAATGACGCAAGAATGGAGACGATCCCCAGCGCAGCCGCGACCGGAACAGGCTTGGGCCTAGCCCCTTCGCGCGGCTCGCACACCGCGGCAAGGACCAAATCCGCACGTCCAGGGAAATTGGCGAGGGCTTTGAGATTGCCGCTTCTGAGCATTGGTGCGAGCCTGGGATTGGCGAACTGCGAACGCGGAACGAAGGTAAGGTTCTGCGAATATCCAGTCTTCCTGGCCTGCGAAACGTCTACAGCGGCAAGATACTTGCGATCCACTCTGGCAAGATCGAATGCGGCAAGCACAACGACGGCAACAAAGAGGGCTTTCGCCCAGAAGCGCTTCGATACGGCTTCCATGCGCCAAATGGCGTCCAGTGAAAACGCTGAAAGCACCACAAGACAGAACTCCGTAAGATGGTGCCACTTGACCGGCGCGCGTATGGCGTCGCCGAAAGGCAGGGCGAAAACTATCCTGTACGCCGCCTCGCAGTAGCGGCCGAGGGAAAGGACGAAGCAGACAGCCGCCGCGACCGCGAAGAACCACACGTCGCGCTTTGAGCGGCCCAGATAAAGCGCGGCGAAAGCGAGCAGCACGGTAAAAAAGCCCACGTACAGCGAATGCTGGCGATAGTTGCCGGCCTTCGCGTCTATTGGACGGCCCAGCGCGCCCGTGTACGGTTTCACGCCAGTCTTCTGGCGAGAGCCAAGGGCGAGGGTCAACGGGCAGCTCGTGTCACCATTCAATCGAGGAACGATGAATTCAAGCGATTCTTCCGGCGGTAGCGACCAGTTGGTGACGAATATCCAGCGGGCAGCCTTGTCGTCGGCAGTCTCTCCGCCGGTCAATGAAGTGCCCTTCGATTCCTCTATCTGCCTGTCGCGTCCTGCAAGATCGTTGACTATCGCGTTTCTGAATCCGGGCGCGCCGACGAGGAAGAAAGCAGCCGCGGCAAAGCCAACGCCCTTCCAGTCCGGGAATTTCCGTTCACGAACCAGACACCAGACGAAATACGCGGCCGTCAGCAGAGTGAAGAGAAGCCAAAGGTCGGGCTGGTGCATCGAGGCCCATGCCACCGTCGCGCCAAGGAGTAGCCAATTCTTCGTCTTCCCTTTCCTGATCGCCCTGTCTTCGCGTCCGAACGCGAACA